>CALPJR020000218.1 GCA_943323935.2 Bifidobacterium breve | reverse complement strand
TTTAAAGAAGAAAGTTGTTCCAATGCGCTTATTTTTAATGTGTTAAATCCTGTTTCTAAACTAACTTTACAAAAATAACAATTCTTTGTCACCTGCCACACCAAATATCCTATTAGGCGCACCGTTGATTGAACTGTCAACTATAGATAGTACCAATATCTATGCCATGGACCAAATCAAGCAGGGATTGGCCAAGTCTGGCAGTTGCTATACAGCTGATTTTCAGACAAATGGTAAAGGGCAACATGGACGTGTTTGGGAGAGTTCCAAGGGGCAAAACATCCTTTGTAGCTATATTTTGGAATTAAATACACTGGATGCGCTCAAAAACTGGACCCCAACAGACCAAATTGGGTTTTCGGCAGCCATTGCGCTTGGTGCCAGGTCCTTTTTTGCAGGATTTGCAGGGTCTGAAACAAAAATCAAAAAGCCAAACGATATCTATTTTAGTGACAGAAAGGCAGGGGGCATCCTCATAGAAAACCTGGTCAGAGGGAAAGAATGGACCTGGTCTGTGATAGGGATTGGCATGAATATCAACCAAAATGCTTTTTCTTCGGCAGCAGTGAATAGCGTATCCTCAAATCCTATTTCTTTGCAAGAGATCACCAATAAAAGTTGGGATGTAAAACAAATGCAAAAGCATTTAAGTGAAGCATTGAATAATGCAATTCAAGATTGGATGATAAAGGGCGAAGAAAAAACAGTGGAAGCATTGGATGCATTATGCATTGAAATAAATTAAAAGATTATAAAATAGGAACAAATGAGTATAAAATTAACAGAACATTCTAAAGGTGGTGGATGTGGATGTAAGATATCACCAGCAATCCTTTCAGAAATATTAGCGGCGCATAATGTGGGCGCAAAAACCAATGTCAAAAATTTATTAGTAGGCAACGATAGTAGAGATGATGCAGCCGTATATCAGCTAGACGAAAAAACGGCGATGATTAGTACGACCGATTTTTTTATGCCGATTGTGGATGATGCTTTTGCTTTTGGTCAAATTGCTGCGGCGAATGCCATTAGCGATGTCTATGCCATGGGAGGCAAGCCTATTTTTGCATTAGCTGTATTGGGATGGCCATTGGCTACATTGCCTGCAAGTGAAGCTGCCAAAGTAATGGAAGGTGCAAGAAAAACTTGTACAGATGCTGGTATTGTGATTGCAGGTGGGCATAGTATTGATAGTCAGGATCCCATTTTTGGATTAGTAGTAAACGGACTAGTCGCTATTGAAAATTTAAAAAGAAATGATACAGCAAAAGAAGGTGATGTATTGATTTTAACAAAACCATTAGGTGTAGGTATTATGGCGACTGCACAAAAAAGAAAAGTTTTAACGGACGAAGACTTAAACTTTCTAGTAAAGCAACTCACCACTATTAATAAAGCAGGCGAAGCTTTAGGAAAAATAAAAGAAGTGCATGCCATGACCGATATTACAGGTTTTGGATTACTTGGACACTTAACAGAAATGATGCAAGGCAGCAATTTATCCGCAACGATTCACTATGATAAGCTACCAATCATACCAGCTGTAAGAAATTATATAGCTCAAAAAACGATACCTGGAGCGACTGCACGTAATTGGAGCTCATGCAGTGCTGGCGTGGTTTTGGGACCAGATGTAGATGAAACAGAAGCAACATTATTATTACCCGATCCGCAAACAAATGGAGGCTTATTAATTGCAGTTGCGCCAAGTGCATTAAAAGAAGTGCAAACTATTTTACAAGAAATGGGCATTGAATATTTTAACCCAATAGGCGAATGCACAGCAGCAAAAGAAAAAAGAATTTATATTGATTAAGCCTGTGTAAAAAAATAGATACAATAAAGTAGCAAAAAAATCTAAGCAATAGAATAAGCATACACTTATTCAAAATCTTTATTCAAAAATCAAATGTCCTTTGTTTTTGATTTGATCTGGGGTTAGTTCTGCCACCAATTGTACGCCTTTGATATTTCTTATGGTGTATAAAATATCTTTTACTTTTTCATCCTCAATCCATTCACCACGGATCCACCAAATGAAATCCATGTGTTTTAATTCAGGCAATAAATACTCCCCATCAAATTGATTGTGGTATACAAAATGGCCAATGGTGGTATTGGGTTCATAGCCTTCGTACATTGAAAAATAATAGGTTCTATTTTTTCTTTTCAATGCAATTTCATGGCTGGGATTGAACCTGAATTCAAAGCCCATATACTGATTGAGTAAGATACAAAACTGATAATTTTTTATAGGCGCAGTGATGCCCAAGATTCGAGAGCCCTCAAAATCTTGTTCATTAATTTCGTCCTGGTTTAAAATAATTTTTGCACTCACAAGAATAAATATATCGGTTTAATAAATCTAGCTTTTATAAAATTAAAATACAATATCTACTTTAACTTCTTCTGTTCCTCTTTTGTAAATTAAAAAGGTACTATCCCCTTTTTTAAACTTAGACAATGTGGTCATATAACTCATTACATCAATGAACTTATAGTCCCCCATTTGCAATAAAATATCACCTGCCTTAAGCCCTAATTTTTCGCCTAATTTACCAGCAGAAGCTCCCTCAATCCTAAGCCCAGTGCCAGTATACGCGTAGTCTGGCATTACACCCAAACTCACTGTAAACTTTGTGCTACGGCCCATTGCAGCTTCACGTGTTTTTAAGAAATCGAGTTTGCCATAGGTATTGGTTGTTTGAATAATTCCTTGCACAAAACGTAGGATATCTTTTTGACCCATATAATTGATCTTATCCCAATCGTCTGTTGCTTTATGATAATCTGCATGGCTACCAGTGAACATAAATAATACAGGCATGTCTTTTCTGTAAAAACTTGCATGATCACTTGGCCCAGTTCCAGCACTATCAATGGTGTACAATATAGTAGTTGGTGTTTTAGAAATAATTTCGGACCATTTACTAGAAGTGCCGTATCCACCAAGACTCATTTTTTTAGTCGCGTCATACCTGCCCACCATATCCATATTCACCATAT
>CALPJR020000217.1 GCA_943323935.2 Bifidobacterium breve | reverse complement strand
TATTTTGAATAGATTGTATCCTTATCAAGCAGGACAAATTTTATTAGATGGGGTCTTGATTGAAGACTATGCACTTGATCGTTTGAGGGCATCGATAGGCGTTGTTTTACAAGATGTATTTTTATTTTCTGGTTCTGTGTACGACAATATCACTTTACGCAATCCTTCCATTCGCCCAGAACAAGTGGAGGAAGCTGCAAAAATGATTGGCATGCATGATTTTATCATGCAATTACCTGGAGGCTATCAGTACCATGTGATGGAAAGAGGTGCTACCTTAAGTTTGGGACAAAGACAATTACTGAGTTTTATCCGTGCACTTTTATACAATCCGAGTATTCTAATCTTAGACGAAGCCACTTCCTCTATTGATACGGAGAGTGAACAATTGATCGAAAAAGCAATTGAAACTTTGATTCAGGGAAGAACATCTATCGTGATTGCGCATCGATTATCCACCATCCGAAAGGCCGACCAGATCCTTGTGCTTGAGCAGGGGAAAATCATAGAAAAGGGGACGCATCAGCACTTAATGGAGCAGGGTGGATTTTACAAGGCCCTGAATGAAATGCAATTTGATCCCAAAAAGGGTGCTGAATTTTTTAAATAATTGAAAATCAATTATTTAGGAGAATCGAAAACATTTTTTTTCGTGCCATATTTCTGCTAAATATTATGAATTTTCAGCAGCATTATCCCTATCTTTGCCGCAAATTTTGAGATCACTATGGCATCTAGAACTATTAAATCTTTACTGGTATTGTGTTTGAGCTTATTTACAATGGCATTTTCTGGCAATGTATTTGCAAATGAAAAAGCGGTGCAAACTGAGCAGCGCAATCCAGCAGCAGCGCATGAACCAGCAGCACACGAAGCAGAAGCATTTAATGTGACAGAGACGATTTTAGATCACATCAAAGACGATCATAGCTGGCATTTATGGGGACATACTTCTCTTCCATTACCAGTTATTTTATATACTCCAAAAGGATTCGAATTTTTCTCTTCTGCAAAATTCATGAATGAACACCATGAAGAAATTATGTACAAGGGGAATTATGATTATAAAATTATCGAGGGCAAAATAAAAATAGTAGATGCAACAGAAGCAGTTGATGTGGAAGCATCTAAAGGTCTATGGGATTTTTCAATCACTAAGAACGTAGCATCATTATTTGTTTCAGTGTTTATTCTTTTAACTGTACTTCTTACTGCTGCAGGCGCTTACAAAAAAACGGGTATCACATCTGCACCTAAAGGCGTTCAGTCCTTCATGGAGCCAATTGTATTATTTGTAAGAGACGAAGTAGCGATTCCAAATATTGGCAAAAAGAAGTTTGCTAAGTACATGCCTTTTTTATTAACGATTTTCTTTTTGGTATTAGTCAATAACTTTTTAGGGTTGGTTCCATTCTTCCCAGGCGGTGCGAACGTGAGTGGTAATATTGCTTTCACCATGACATTGGCAGTATGTGTTTTTGTAGTCGTTAATTTAAGTGCAAATAAAAATTATTGGGAACATATTTTCTGGATGCCAGGCATGCACTGGAGCATGAAATTGTTCTTAGCACCTATTGAATTAATTGGTGTGTTCACTAAGCCTATCTCTTTAATGATTCGTTTGTTTGCGAACATTACAGCAGGGCATATTCTAGTATTAAGTTTGATTTGTTTAATTTTTATATTCAAAACAGTGTATGCTTCTGCAATTGCAGTGCCGTTTGCTGTTTTCATTGGTATGATTGAATTGTTGGTGGCTTTTTTACAAGCTTATATCTTCACCATGTTGAGTGCCATGTATATTGGCATGGCAACAGAAGAACACCATCATGAAGCACATGACCATGAAGGACATAAAAATGTGGCACATCACTAAAATATTTATTTAAATCTTTTTTCAATAACAATTAAAACGTAAAAAAATGGTAGTAGGAAGTGTTGCCGCAATTGGCGCTGGATTAGCAGCTATCGGTGCTGGATTAGGTATCGGTATGATTGGTAAGGGTGCTGTTGAAGGTATTGCTCGTCAGCCAGAAGCTGCTAACGAAATCCGTTCTAACATGATTGTTGCTGCTGCGTTCGTAGAGGCTGTTGCCTTGTTCGCTGTGGTAGTTGCCCTTTTGGGTAACGGATAATCTGTTAAAGATTTCTTTAAAGAACTAAATAGGCCCTAGCACAGGGCGAAAGGCCTATTTTTTATTAGATTCATTCATTAAGATAAACGAATAGTATGTTTTTATTAGAAGTAAATCCTCTTGTGTTACCAGATATCGGTTTGGTATTTTGGAACACCATTGCGTTTTTAGTGCTTTTGATTGTGCTAGGTAAATTTGCTTGGAAGCCAATGCTTAAAGCAATTGCTGAGCGTGAAAGCGGCATCGAAGAAGCATTATTACGTGCCGATAAGATGAAAGCTGAAATTGCTGCAATGCAAAATGAAAATGAAGCATTATTGGCTAAAGCACGTGAAGAAAGAGCTGGCATGATTAAAGATGCAAAAGAAACTGCCGATAAGATGGTTTCTGAAGCAAAAGATAAAGCGAAGCAAGAGTATGAGCGCATCATTAGCGACGCACAATTAGCAATTACACAACAAAAAAATGCTGCATTGACTGAAGTTAAGAATCAGGTAGGCAGTTTGGTTGTAGAAGTAGCTGAGAAAATTTTAAGAAAAGAATTGTCTAATAAAGCAGAACAAGAAAGCTATATTAAACAAATTGCTGAAGGAGTTAAGTTAAATTAAAAAGTAAGAAATGCCCAACGCACGTTTAGCAGGAAGATACGCAAAGAGCTTACTCGATTTAGCCATTGAGCAAAATCAATTGGACACGGTACATGCTGATATGAAATATTTTCAAGCAGTTTGTACTCAAAGCCACGATTTTGTAAATGTGTTAAGAAGCCCAATCATTAAAGCAGATCAAAAGAATGCCATTGTACTTGCTGTGATCAAAGATGCAGTGAGCTCATTGTCTTTGTCTTTTGTTGTTTTATTGGTTAAGAAAAGTAGAGAAAGT
>CALPJR020000216.1 GCA_943323935.2 Bifidobacterium breve | reverse complement strand
CTATATTCTTCTTTAACAGCACTTCCTTTTTTCTTATTGGCAAACTTGTCAAAGTTGTCGGATCTTTTCGCTTTCATAGGAGGCGGTATTAATTGTCTTTATTGGCTAACTGTCCACAAGCCGCATCAATATCTTTACCACGACTTCTTCTTATACGAACGTTCACTCTGTTTTTTTGTAAAATTTCTACAAATGTTTCAAATCCATCTTCGTCAGGCTTATCAAAAGGGAAACGATCAATGGCATTGTATTCAATCACATTGATTAAATCTGCAGGCACTTGTCTGTAAATTTTAACCAATTCCATTGCGTCTTTTTCGCTGTCATTGAAATCTTTGAATAAGATATATTCAAATGTAATTTCGTTGCCTGTCTTTTTATAGAAATAATTAAGCGCTTCTATCAATGATTCAATATTATTACTTTCATTGATTGGCATAATTTCATTGCGCTTCTTGTCATTGGCAGCATGAAGGGATAATGCTAATTTGAATTTCACTTGGTCGTCTCCTAATTGCTTGATTTGTTTTGCAACACCAGCAGTGGAAACCGTGATTCGTCTTGGGCTCATCCCTAGGCCATCTGGCGAAGTAATTTTTTCAATCGCCTTCAACACATTCTTATAATTCAATAATGGCTCACCCATCCCCATGAATACGATATTTGATAAATTTTGATCATAGGTTTTTTCTACCTGTTGTTTGATCATGACTACTTGGTCATAAATTTCATCGAAATTTAAATTCCTGCTTCGCTCCATATAGCCAGTTGCACAGAATTTACAGCTAAGACTACAACCAATTTGTGAAGACACACATGCTGTCTTGCGCAATGTGGTTGGAATAAGCACCCCTTCAATCATATGATTGTCAAAAGTTCTGAACCTTGTTTTAAAAGTACCATCACTACTCATCTGAGTAGTATCTATTGAAAGTGCTGGTAAACTAAAGTGCTCCACTAGTTTTTTACGTAAATCCAGGCTTAAATTGGTCATTTCATCAAAGCTATGCGCATGTTTTTGCCATAACCATTCTATTATCTGTTTTACCCTGAACGGCTTTTCTTCGATTTTTGCTATAAATCGTTCAATCTCAGCGACCTCTACTGCCCTGATATTTGGTCTTGTTTGCTCCATGCTGCAAAGATACTTGATCAGTCTGTTAACATTCAACTATTTCTACTGGAAATGGTCATTTTATATGGGAATTTTCACTAAAACATAGTATTTTGAGTGACTTAAAACTTAAATCTACAATTATGAGAAAATTATGCTTTATGACCTTGATTTTAATGGGTGCTTTCTTGTCGGTAAATGCACAACAAGGTCCATTAAATGATTATTTAGGAAAATATGTTTTTGCAGAAGGTAGTCCAGTGGCCGAAGTGTCTGTAACTATTCAAGATTCTAGCTTGGTGATCAATTCTGCGATGGGTTCAACTCAATTAGAGAAAAAAGGGGTAGACAGTTTTTATTTAGCAACTTATGACGCCTTAGTGATCTTTAAAAGAAAAGATGGCAACGCTGTTGAGTCAGTTAGTATTTTAGTGCAAGGCATGGAACTTGTGGGTAAAAAAGAAGCAAGTCCAGTTGCATTAAAAGAAGATGAATTTTACGCTAAATATTGGATGAAACAAAACTACTAGCACATTTAAAATTCCATTGTTGCAAGTGCTTCAAATGGAATTGTTTGCTGTGTTCCAGTGATTAAGTTTTTAAGAGTACATTCTTTTTTACTCAATTCATCGGATCCGATGATGATGATATTTGGAATGCCTTTCTTTTCGGCATATTTAAATTGCTTGTCGAATTTACTCTTGTCGGGGTAGATTTCACAAGCAATTTTTTTGGCCCTTAGTGCAGCCATTAAATGGTAAGCCTCTTTAGCTTCCTGATCCCCTAGATTAAAAAATAAAATAGTTGTATGTTGCTCTACTGAAGTTGGAAAAAGATTTTTTTCCTCAAGTACATCATAAATACGATCCACGCCAAAGCTAATACCCACGCCAGGTATATTCGGTACGCCAAACAAACTTGTTAGGTCGTTGTACCTCCCGCCGCCGCCAATACTGCCCATCTCTGCGTCGATGGCCTTAACTTCAAATATCAATCCAGTATAATAATTCAAGCCTCTTGCTAATGTAAAATCTGCCACTAAATTTTTGGCTAATCCGCTTTGTGCATGGTAGTCTAAAACATATTGTATTTCTTCAATTCCTTTTGTTGCATTTTCATTGCCATTTAAAAGCGCTCCGAGTTGTGCTAATTTTGATGCATTGGTTCCTGTGATTTCCAAATAGGCTTGGATTGTTTTTTGTTGCGCAGCAGTAAATCCTTTTCGCTCTAATTCCTCTGCAACTTTTTCCCAGCCAATCTTATCTAATTTATCTATGGCAATTGTTAGGTCAATCATTTTATCCTCGCCACCACAAACTTGGGCAAGGCCTAATAAAATTTTACGATTATTCATTTTCACCTCCACATCTAATTGAAGTTCCTTAAAGACCGTTAAGTAAATGGCTGTTAATTCTACTTCATTTAATAAACTGTCAGAGCCAACGATATCTGCATCACATTGGTAGAACTCTCTATACCTTCCTTTTTGTGGTCGGTCAGCTCTCCAAACAGGTTGAATTTGGTAACGTTTAAAAGGAAAACTTAAAGCGCCATGATGCATTGCAACATACCTTGCAAAAGGAATGGTTAAATCATATCTTAAAGCCCTTTCTGTTATCTGCGCGCTAGATTTACCATCTAATATTTTTTGAAACCCTTCACCTGTTGCTGCAGCTTTTTGAGGGTTATCTAAACCGTTGTTTAAAATTTTAAAAATCAGTTTATCTCCTTCCTCTCCGTACTTACCCATCAAGGTTTCCAATTGTTCCATCGCAGGTGTTTCCAGTGGCTGAAATCCAAATAATTCAAATACCCTCCGAATGGTTTGGAAGATATACTGTCTTTTTTGAACGGTTGCCGCGTTAAAATCTCTTGTGCCTTGTGGTAAAGAAGGTTTACTCATGAACTCAATTTGT
>CALPJR020000215.1 GCA_943323935.2 Bifidobacterium breve | reverse complement strand
TCGGGTGTTGCCAAAATCGAAACAAATTGTTGTAGACATAATGATTTTCGTAGTTCAAAATTAATTGCTTTCAAGCAAACTTTAGGTAAAACAATAGGCAAGTTGCAAAAGATTTCGGTTATTTGAAGTTCAATTAAGCGAATATGAAGGTTGCAGGGTTTACAATTATAAAAAATGCAGTGGTAAATGACTATCCGATCTTGGAAGCCATTCGTTCTATTTTACCTGTGGTGGACGAGATGATTGTTTTAATTGGGGATTCGACAGACGAGACCATCGCATTAATTGAATCCATTGGGGATCCTAAAATTAAAATTCATCACTCCATTTGGAATAAAGATTTAAGAAAAGGTGGGGTGGTTTTGGCAGATGAAACCAATAAAGCATTTCAATTAATCGACGCTAGTTTTGATTGGGCATTTTATATTCAAGGAGACGAAGTGGTGCATGAGCAATACCATCCAGCCATTCGTGCTGCTTGTGAAAAATACAAAAACGATTTACAAGTGCAAGGATTATTATTTAAGTATAAACATTTTTATGGCACTTATGATTATGTGGGGGATAGCAGAAAATGGTATGCACATGAAATAAGGGTCATTAGAAATAATAAAGCCATCAGTGCTTATAGAGATGCGCAGGGTTTTAGAATTGGTCATCAAAAATTACCAGTCGCTGCCATTGATGCTAGCATTTATCATTATGGTTGGGTGAAAAGCCCAGAGCAAATGCGTAAAAAGCAAAAAGAGAGTGCTGCTTTTTGGAATGATGATACACAGATGGAAAAAATAAATGCAAGCCCAGATTATTTTGATTTCTCTGAATTTGATTCCTTAGAACGCTTCACAGGAACACATCCGAATGTGATGTTAAGTAGGATAGCACTAAAAAATTGGTCGATTGATTTAGATGTTTCAAAAAAGAAACTCTCTTTCAAAAAATTTATATTGTATTATTTTGAAAAATGGACAGGCATTCGCCCTTTTGATTTTAAGAATTATAAAATTATCCGTTCATAAATGTTTGCTGTAAACGATATCGCAAAAGGTGTTGCTGAAGGCAATTTTTTATTGTTGGCAAAAACCATTTCACAAATTGAAAATAAAGTGGAAGGGGCGGATGTCTATTTAACTAAATTAGTTCCTAAAGCAATTCCAGTGATTGGTATTACTGGGCCTCCAGGGGCAGGTAAAAGTACCTTAATTGCAGGCTTGGTAGGCGAGTGGATAGCAGCAGGTAAAAAAGTAGCCGTCCTTTCCGTAGACCCATCTTCGCCTTTTCATAAAGGTGCTATTTTAGGAGATCGTATTCGCATGAAGGATTGGTATTTGCATCCACAAGTATTCATTCGTTCTTTAGCTTCTAGAGGCCATTTAGGCGGTTTAAATAGCTCCATGATAGAATTGACAACCTTATTACAATCGGTAGGGTTTGATCAAATCATAGTGGAAACCGTTGGAGTGGGACAATCCGAGGTAGAAGTTGCTTCTTTGGCTGATACAACAGTCGTGGTGCTTGTACCTGAAGCAGGGGATGAAGTGCAGATGATGAAATCGGGATTAATGGAAGTAGCCGATATATTTGTAGTCAATAAGAGTGATCGGCCAGATGCACAAACTTTCACCAACCATATTCGACAAATGATGATGGAAAATGGGGTGTCAGAAGACCTGGTCAAAGTAGTTGCTACCGTTGCTTCACAGGGTGTTGGCATCACTGACTTGATTCAAGCAATTGATGCCCATCAAATTGCCAACAATGTTTTAGGCAACCACAAAAAAATAATCTTCACAAAAGCAATTCAGTTAATTGTCGCTCATAAAATGCAGCAAGTAGACCTTAAAAAATTAGAGCAAGATATAGAGGACGCAATGATCAATGAAGGATTCAATATTTTTAGTTTTACACAAAATTATTTTTGATGAGTTCATCAGTATCATTAATCATTGCGACATACAATTGGCCTCAAGCATTACAACAAACTTTAAGGTCTGTTGCCCGTCAAACCATACTGCCCAATGAGGTCCTTATTGCAGATGATGGTTCAGATGAAAGGACTGCTCATTTAATTCAACAGTTTAAAGAACAGCATCCTGCACTTAATATTGTCCATGTTTGGCACGAAGACAATGGCTTTAGATTAGCTGCCATAAGAAATAAGTCCATAAGCATTGCGCAATCAGAATATATAATACAAATAGACGGGGATATTATTTTAGATCAGCATTTTATTGCAGATCATTTAAGCCTTAGAGCAACGGGTTATTTTGTAACAGGAAGTAGATTGCTATTAGGTAAAAAAATCACAGAAGTTTTATTGGCATCCGAAAAAGTAAATTTTGCAACACTAAGGTGGAAGGGGAAAAACTTTTTCAATACGCTTAGAATACCATACCTCATGCACTTATTACAAAATAGCTATAAAACAAAAGGGAAGCATATCTATGATGTCAAAGGCTGCAATATGGCATTTTGGAAATCAGATTTATACCTAGTGAATGGATACGATGAATCTTTTAGTGGTTGGGGTAGAGAGGATACAGATATTTGTATTCGTTTATTACATGCAGGTATAAAGAAAAAATTCATCAAATTTGGTGGCGTGCAATACCATTTATATCATCCACTTGCATCAAGAGATCAATTGGATGCCAATGATGCACTGATTGAAGAACTAAGATTAAATCAAATAAGTTTTTGTAAGCAAGGTTTGATTAAGCCAGCGTAATGAACTTGAGTCATTAAATTAATTGGCTTTTTCATTTTTCCACCATCTATAAGCAACGTAGCTCATGATGCCAAATGGCATTGCAGCTAAATAAAGAATACCAACATTAAATCCTTTCCCAGCTTCTTCACCAATCTGCGCAGCTGTTTTAGTACAGATGGAGCATTGTGCTTTTCCAGCTAAGACGATCAATTGAAATACAAATAATAAGTAAATGCTTTTCATGATGCAAAAATAGGCATAAAAAACCCCGAATAATCGGGGGAATCTATTTTTAAAAAAAATTAAGCATTTGCCTTTGG
>CALPJR020000214.1 GCA_943323935.2 Bifidobacterium breve | reverse complement strand
GTCTGTGCCTGCATGCTTTCTTCCATTAGGTATGATGACGGTGTGTCCTAATTCACCCGCAAATCCATCATGACCATAGATCAATTGCCCATTTGCTACAATACCACTTCCAACACCAGTTCCTAAAGTAATCATGATAAAATCTTTCATTCCTTTTGCAGCGCCGTACATCATTTCACCCACTGCTGCAGCGTTGGCATCGTTGGTTAATTTAACAGGCACTTTAAATTTATCTTGCACCATTTTTGCAAATGGAATAATGCCTTTCCAAGGAAGGTTAGGCGCATACTCAATCGTGCCAGTATAGATATTGCCATTGGGCGCGCCAATACCAATTCCTCTGATACGACCAAATCCACCTACTTTCTCTATCATTTCTGATAAATGTTGATGTAATTCATCAATAAATGTGTCAACTTGAAGATGTTTTTTAGTTGACATCTCGCTAGAGAATAAGACATTACCATCTTTGTCTACAATTCCAAATTTTGTACCTGTTCCGCCAATATCGACGCCTACAACATATGATTCCATAATTGCTATTTTAAATTTTAGTGTCCACCACTTGTTTCAGTTTCTTCGTAATTAATGCCTTGTTTTTTTAATATGCCTTTCACTGCGATTGCAAAAAAGACTAAATAAGCAAAACATAAAGCAGGTACCCAGAAGGAATTGTGAATGCCATAACCTGGCTGATCTAAATGTGAGGATTGCAAGTAGTCAGCTATTTTACCTTGAATAGGAGGGATGATACCGCCACCTAAAATCATCATGATTAAAAATGCAGATCCTTGTGGTGTGTACTTTCCTAAGCCTGCTACAGATAAAGAAAAGATAGAAGGCCACATAATAGAACATGCCAATCCACCTGTTAAAAAGGCATAAGTCGCAACAGTGCCTTTTGTAAAAATACCTAATACCATGGCTATCACACCTACTAAACTAAAAATCAATAATGTTTTAGCAGGTTTGTTTTGGCTTAAGTAAAATGCAATGATTTGAATGAATACACAAATAATATACCAATACAAAGGACTCATATCATATTGTGCAATACTGTTCAATGCAATCACAATACCAAATGCAATGATTGGCACAATGAAAGTTAAATATTGTTGGGTTTGCTTTTTAAAATCAAATGCACTGATCGCACCTGCCCAACGTCCAATCATCATACTGCCCCAATACATAGAAACATAGGGTGCAATTTCTGAAGAGGAGACACTTCCAAAATCTGCTTGTCTTAATAATTCACCTAAGTTGGATCCAATAGCCACTTCTACGCCAACATATACAAAGATGGCCAACATGCCCAAAACCAATTGAGGGTATTTCATGGCGCCCCATCCTTTTTCATTTTTCTGTGCAGTAAAATTCGCGGCTAATAAGCCCACCACAACTGCAGCTAAAGCACCCAATAACCATTTTAATCTATAGGTTTCTAAATCATGTCGACCCATATCTGTCAAACTCGCCGGGTCTATTTTATAACTATCAAAAATTGGGACGAACATCGCAATTAACACACCAGTCATAATGACCAATAAAGACAAGGCTTTACCAGCTGGCTCCATCGTTTCATCTGAAATGCCAGAAGGCACTTTTTTAGAAAAATGGAATAGTGCAGCTGCTGCAATAAATAAGCCACCTACTGCAGTGTATAAAATAATGACCTTGTCTAAACTAAGTTGTTTAATCTGTTCGTCTGTAATGGCTGCAGCTGAACCAAATAAAGCAAGTGCTACCACAATTGGCCCAATGGATGTTCCAAATGAATTAATGCCCCCACCTAGACTAACACGACTTGTTCCGGTGGATGGATCACCTAAGGCAATGGCGAAAGGTTGAGCAGCTGTTTGTTGTAATGAGAATCCAAGTGCTACTATAAATAAACCAACCAACATACCTGTGAAAGTATTGGCATTTACTGCAACGATCATTGCTGCAGCTCCAATCGCTGAAAATAGCAAACCGTATACAATACTTTTTTTGTAGCCCCATTTACTAACTAGGTCTTTACCGCCTAATGCACCGTATGCAAAAAGCCCTAGGGCACCTATATAATAGGCCAGATAAAATGCAAAATCAATCAATTGACTTTGAAATTGGTCTAGTGCAAAATAATTTTTACAAAAAGGAATAAAGACACTGTTCCCAGCTGCAATAAATCCCCAGAAAAAGAAAACCACAATTAGGGTGGTCAGTGCGCCAGTATTAGTTGGCTGTTTTGTTTGGTTCATAGCAATCGTTTGTTTAATCAATCCCCAAAATACTTAATTTTATTTAATCCTTCCCAACTAAAAATGAATAATTATAGCTAGTTTTTAGTAATTTGAAGCAAATATAAATACCAACAATGAGTACAGCGTATACGGGTGAGAAAGTAAAGATGAGTTTCTGGCAAATTTGGAATATGTGTTTTGGATTTTTCGGTATCCAATTTGGCTGGAGCTTGCAAATGGGCAACATGAGTGCGATTTATGAATTCCTTGGTGCAGCACCAGATGAAATACCAGGATTGTGGTTGGCAGCTCCAATGACTGGGTTGATTATACAGCCAATTGTTGGTTATTTGAGTGATAGAACCTGGCATCCAAAACTTGGAAGACGTCGTCCTTTCTTTTTAATTGGTGCAATTTTAAGTTCCGCATTATTATTTGTGATGCCCAATTCTCCAACAGTATGGATGGCAGCAGGTGTGTTGTGGATATTAGATTCAAGTATCAATATTACCATGGAGCCATTCAGGGCTTTTGTGGCAGATAATTTAAATGAAAAACAACGTTCATTTGGTTTTGCTATGCAGAGCATGTTTATTGGATTGGCTTCTTTCATTGCAGGTTATTTGCCTCAATTATTAGCCAATTGGTTTGATGTGTCTAGAGATAAAATCAATGGATCCATTCCACAGAATATTTTAATGTCTTTTTATATTGGTGGAGCAGTGTTTTTTGTATCTGTTTTATACACGATCATTACTAGTAAAGAATATCCTCCTTCTAATCCTACAAAAAAAGAGGATACTGAGACAGCTCAATT
>CALPJR020000213.1 GCA_943323935.2 Bifidobacterium breve | reverse complement strand
TTAAGGTCCCAGTCGGTCTGATTTTCGATGCGCTTAAAATTATGATTTAAAACATCTCTGTATGGTAATCCATTGATAGTTAGTAAATTTTGTACAGCATCGTACGTGGTTGTATAAGTTCTTAAACTCGTTTTTAAAGTTTTAGAAAAACGATGATTCAAAATAGCGGATACATTTAGGTCTTTAATATTCTCTTTACCAATCGAATAAATAGTGACCCCGTAATTCGACACCGCAATTTCATTTTGTATTTGTTCCTTTGTAAAACGCGAGTTCAATACAAAATTAGTTTTGCTAGATAAATCCCATTTGATTTGTTGAGTTGTTGAATATCGTTCAATAGGTGTCCTAACTCGACTATTGCTGTTGGGACGGATGCTATATCCGTCTGTTTGATAGCTATTGACAAATCCTTGGTATTGAAAGTTTTTAGTTTGGAACTTCGTTTCAAGGTTGGCGTCTACTGTATTGTAAGTACCATACCTAAGTCCAATTGTCAACGGCGATCCCATGGTTGCGTCGGTAATGATATTAATCACACCTGCCATGGCTTCACTTCCATAAAGACTAGAAGAAGGCCCTTTTACAATTTCAATTTTTTTAATGTTCCCTAATGCAATTCTATTTAAATCCAACACCCCAGCAGTTCTTCCAACCAAGGGTTCTCCATTGATTAATATAATGGTATAGTCTGGGTTTAATCCTTGTAATTGTATGCCTGCGCCAAAACCGCTTGTTAAGTTGATGCCAGTTTGTTCTTTTAAGATATCCGTCAAACGCAATGATCCGTTTTGTTGAATCGTTTTGGCATTGATTATGGTCACAGGTACCGTAAGATTACTTAATTTTCTTTCAGTTCTTGTCGCAGTCACCACCACACTGTCGCCATTTGCATCTAATGTGTCTTTTACAAAACGAGATTGTGCAGATAGATGCGCAGTTTGTAAAAGCCCAAAAAATATAATAAGACAACTTGTATTTTTCATTCAGGACGCAAAGGTCAAACTTCCTTTCCAGTCCTATCTAGTCTATCAAGAATTATTGTATAAGATTGAGCGTATTTTGACACATATATGACATATTGAAAGCAGTTTACTGCATGCAAATAAATTTGATGATTTTTACAATACTTTCATTGGGGAAACTTTAAACAAAAAAGGATGAAGCCAATGCTTCATCCTTTTAAATGATATTCCTTGAAATTAATTTTTTTCAATAAGTTTTTGCGCCGCCTTCACTTCGGTTGGAACAACAAAATACTCATAGAATCTTTTATCGTCTTCTTTTCGAACGCTACCTATTAAATTATTTTCGCCCTGAGTAATAAATATATATTTATCATTGATGGCATTAATGACATCGCTTCTTACTTTTTTCTGCAAGCCTACATTTTTATCTTTAATACCTAATACACGGTTGATGTCAGCAATTTCTACATTTTTTTTAGCGCTATTTGCATTTATCAATAATTGAATCAAGCTTATTTCTGTTTCGGTAAACGCTTGGTTCATTGTTTTTGTTTTTAATACTTTTAATTGCGCCTGCTCAATTTTCTTTTTTACTCTTTGCTTAAATAACCATACAAATAATAAAATTAAAATGATAACAAGGCATAACGCCAAAATAAAAATTAAGTTCGTATAGTCTATACCCCAAATTGGGAAATCCAATAATTGTAAATCATTTGAATGAACCTCCCAGGTGACAAAACTTTGAAGACCTGGTATATATTTATAATACTTCCCTTTATAAAAAAATATTGTTACGTCGCTTGAATTGCGAATAAAAAATTGATTTAGATCCGCTTTTTTTGACTTGTATATTTTATTATGAACATAATCAAACAAATAAGCTTCATCATTGATCATGAAAAATCGACCATCATCATGTGGGATATTGCCATAATTACTCTTTTCATTAATTAACTTAATTAATTCATCGGAGAGTTTTCCAATTTTAACCCAATCAAAAGTTTTAATGTCTAAATAGTAACTAGAATATTCAAATCCAACATCCTTAAATTTTGGATCTTTAAGTCCCTTGTTTTCCATTTTCTGAAAAGGCACATATAATCTTCCTTCAGTTGGCGAGAACCAATCATAGCGATCGGCAGAAAAAACTTCGATATTTGTTGGTTGGATGTCCCATTCCTTATCTATTTTATTATATTTTCTTACATTCGAAAATTTGTTCCAAAATCCATACCCGCCGTAATTGTAGATTTGATCCTTGTAAATGAAATTGGTACAGCTAATATTGTAGTTGATATTAACCGTATTGTCTATTTTTCTAAATACCACACTATCCCCAAGTGGCTCCGACATCTCAAAAATAAAACCGGTCTGAGCTAAAAATAGGTACATTTTACCATGATGCTTGATCAATTCCTGTTTATTAGGACCGAAAGTGGTGCCTGCAAGTGGTAAGATATCTGAACTTTTACCAAGGTCTATATTACCATTAAAATCGGCTAAACCCTTTATTTTTTGCAATAATGGGTTATAAAACACAGTATATGACCTTTCACAAGGCACAAATTGAGCACAAATAGTAGTAAATGATAGCAAAAAGACTAAAACTGAAAAAAATTTTAAATTTATATAACGCATTATTAATCAATAATTTAATAGGTAATTTACTTATTGTATTTTTAATTTTCTCATATAAAAGTAAGAAATAACCTATTACCTTACCCAATAATTTACCTATTGTTTGATATTTCATTTATAATGGCTGAATTTAGTTTCAGCTTTTGGGGGAAAGCTATGGATTTTATAGGGGAGCCGGGTAACCAGCTCCCTTTTTCATTTTTACAGGTTTACTGCATTGATTTTCAATATTTAGCCTTAGTCCTGTCCTGAAGGCACCCATGCTTTGTTAACAATTTCGTAATATAGGCATACCCCTGATTAGCGGAAATTGAAGGAAATTTACAAACTCACTCATTATCAAATTTTATTTTATGGATTTTAACTCAATCATGAAGATTTTCTTACCAAAAGACAGGGTTTTCTTTCAACTATTTGAAGAAGTAGCTGAACACGTAAAC
>CALPJR020000212.1 GCA_943323935.2 Bifidobacterium breve | reverse complement strand
CCATAGGTTTTGTTTTCGATACGCATTAACGCTTTCTCTAAATGGTCGATGAAAGTGATTTGACGACTAGCCATTTGACCCATTTGTTCTCTTTCCATGCTAACACTACCATCTTCCATGGTCATGTATCTTGCATCATCATTATCACCACCCATTTCGTCCTTACGTGTGATCAAGCCTTGTAAATAAACTAGTTCTTTTTTTGCAGCTTCTAATTTCTTTGAAATTAAATCTCTGAACTCAGCTAATTCTGCATCTGAATATTTTACTAAAGTCTCTGTTGATCTTTCTACTTCTTTTCTTTTTTCCATTGGTACATATCCTGGTTGATAAGGAACACTGCTCTTTGCATTGATCTTTGGTACTTTAATGTCCTTGATTGGTTCTGCTGCCTTACGCACTGGTTTTACCGGTGGTGTAGGAATCACTGGAACTGGTTTTGCAGGAGGTACATATTTTTCGACTGGCTTTGCTGCCACAACTGGTTTAACTGGTGCTTTCGCAACTGGTTTTGCTGGTGCTTTTACAGGTGCCGCTTTTTTTACTGGCGCTGCTTTCTTTGCAGGAACTACTTTTGCAGGAGCCACTTTTTTTGCAGGTACTGCCTTTTTAGCAGGAACTACTTTTTTAGCAGGAACCGCTTTTTTAACTGGTACTACTTTTTTAGCTGGTACTGCCTTTTTTACAGGAACTGCTTTTTTAGCTGGTACAGTTTTTTTTGCTGGAACCGCTTTCTTTATAGGTGCAGCCTTTTTTGCTGGCGCTGCCTTTTTAACTGGCGCTGCTTTTTTAGCTGGTACTACTTTCTTTACCGGAGCTGCCTTTTTTGCAGGAGCAGCCTTTTTAGCTGGCGCTGCTTTTTTAGCAGGAGCCGCTTTTTTTGCTGGCGCTGCTTTTTTTGCTGGGGCCGCTTTCTTAGGTGCTGGTTTTTTTGTAGCCATAATTATCCTTTTTGTCTAACTAAAATCCTTAGTTTTTGATCATTGATGTCGATATCGACGCCTTCTTCAAGGCTAGATACCCAATCTATTTGGGTAGCCAATATTTCGCGGCAAATATACTCTGAAAATTCATTAACAGCATCTTTCATGTTTGTGTTATCCACAATTTGGAGTAAAATCTTGTCTGTGAGCTCAAAATTGGCCTCTTTTCGGATGTTTTGGACCCTATTTATCAATTCTCGAGCATTTCCTTCTTTTAAAAGGGCTTCAGAAAGGCTGATATCCAAAGCCACAGTCAAATTGCCCTTGACAGCCACACTCCAACCTGGAATATCTTCTGCAATAATGTCTACTTCATTGATTAACAATGTAATAGCACTTTCTTCGACATGAATAGTGAGGGTTCCATTGCGTTCTAGTTCCGAAATCTGGTTTTGGCTTAAGGCTGCAATGACTGCAGAAGCCTGTTTCATCTTTGTGCCCAATTTTGCACCCAATAACTTAAAATTAGGTTTAAGCTTCTTGCTAATCACCCCCTCCGTCTCTGTGATATAATTGATTTCCTTCACATTCACTTCGGCTAGTATTAATTCTTCCATTTGTTCAATGGCCAATTTCATAGCAGGGTCTAAAACTGGTATCAATATTTTTTGTAATGGCTGACGTACTTTGATATTCACTTTTTTACGAATAGATAAAACCAAAGAACAAATATCTTGCGCCAACTGCATTCTTGTTTCTAGCGCTGCATCCATTTTTGATGGATCTGCTTTTGGAAAATCAATATGATGAATGGATATTGCATCAAATCTTTTAGTAAGCCCATTTAAATTTCTAAACAATTGATCACAGAAGAATGGTGCAATGGGTGCCATTAATCTTGCAATGGTCTCGATACATTCATACAAAGTTTGGTAAGCAGCAATTTTATCTTCGGTGTAAGTGCCTTTCCAGAATCTTCTTCTACATAAACGCACATACCAGTTACTCAAATGCTCGTCTACAAAAGTCTCAATGGCACGACCAGCAATGGTTGGCTCAAAGTCATCCATCGCCACTGTAACTGTTTGAACTAGACTATTCAAAGATGAAATGACCCAACGGTCAATCTCTGGACGATCTTTTACTGGGATATAAGCCTGTTCGAATTTAAATCCATCTACGTTGGCATACAATATAAAAAACTGATAGGTATTGTATAATGTGCCAAAGAATTTTCTTTGTACTTCTTGAATACCAGATAAATCAAATTTTAAATTATCCCAAGGAGAAGCATTGGTGACCAAATACCATCTTGTTGCATCTGCGCCATAAGTTTCTAAGGTCTCAAATGGGTTCACCACATTTCCTAAACGCTTACTCATCTTGTTGCCATTCTTATCCAATACCAAACCATTACTCACCACAGCTTTATAGGCCACCTTGTCAAAAAGCAATACACCCAATGCATGTAATGTATAGAACCATCCTCTAGTTTGGTCTACCCCTTCTGCAATAAAATCTGCAGGGAATGCCAATCCTTTCTCTACTAAATCTTTGTTCTCAAATGGGTAATGCCATTGTGCATAAGGCATAGCACCCGAATCAAACCACACGTCTACTAAGTCCGAAACGCGTTGCATTGGTCTGCCTGTAGGACTTAAAATTTCTATTTGATCCACAAATGGTTTGTGTAAGTCCACATCCAATTTACCATCCACAATTTGTAATTGTACCTCTTTATTAAATCCTTTTTCTTTTGCTGCTAAAAATCCTGCAGTCAATTCGTCTATTGAACCAATACAAATTTCTTCTGTTCCGTCTTCTGTTCTCCAAATTGGCAATGGTGTTCCCCAATAACGGCTACGAGATAAATTCCAATCCACCATGTTCTCTAACCAATTACCAAAACGACCTTCTCCTGTACTCTTTGGTTTCCAGTTGATGGTCTTATTCAACTCCACCATTCTATCTTTCACTGCAGTTGTTTTGATAAACCACGCATCCAATGGATAATATAAAATTGGTTTATCTGTTCTCCAACAATGCGGATAATTGTGTTCGTATTTTTCTACTTTGAACGCACGATTTTCTTTTTTTAATTTTACCGAGATATCCACGTTTACATCT
>CALPJR020000211.1 GCA_943323935.2 Bifidobacterium breve | reverse complement strand
TGCAACCCATTCCACATTGTCAAAGCCTTTTGCAAAAGCACTAATATGTTGGTAAAAATCAATGCCTTGAATCATTTTATATTCAAAAGGCGCCGTCGGCAATAACCTTTGCATAGTCCCTTTTAGGACTTCTATATTCGACCATTTTTTACAGACAATGGATTCAAAGGGGCCTGCTTGATCTTCCCAAAAACACCAGGTGCGATCGTTCCCTTTATTAAAATTAGCATCCACTACCAATATCTTTTTTTGACTAAATAAAGGATCCTGCAATAAGTGGTATAACAAAGAATAGCCGGCGCAACCTGCACCGGCTATTATATAATCATATTTATTTTCGGTTTGCAATGGACTAACCGTTATTTTGAATCATTTCGTCACGTCTTACCTTGTCCCAATATTTTTTGGCAACTATCAACATCCCAAAACTTTCACTGTCTTCTTTCCCTAAATGTTTATGATGCATTTTATGTGCCCAACGAATCGCCTTGATATATCTATTATTAGACTTTGTAAACCATTTGATTCTTTGGTGTATAATGACTTCGTGTACTATAAAATATGCAAGACCATACATGGCAACACCAGTTCCGATTCCAGACAACCAAGGCATGGCATTGAATGTGCCATAAAAAATACAAGCCATACTAGGAAGCGCAAAAATTAAAAAGAACGCATCGTTTTTTTCAAAAATATGCCCAGTCGGCTGATGATGATCTTCATGTAAATACCATAAAAAACCATGCATGACATATTTGTGCGTTAACCAAGTAACACCTTCCATAATGGCAAAAGTCAATAACATTGAAATTAAGAAAATCATAAAGAAAGGTTTAAGAATACAAAGGTACTATAACAAATTTAAGCTTGCTCTAATTTTTGCACTGAATACAATAAATAATTTACCATAATCTGGTATCCTGATTCTGGTGCTTAATAGTGCCCCGTGGTTGGTCTGTTTAATCTTCTTAAATAAAGCATAATAATATTTGAACGCCACATAAACCCCAAAACGACAAGGCATAGGTAGGGCTTTAATGCCTTCTAAAGCTGCATCAAAATCGGCTTGTATATCCGCCTCGATTGCTTGCTTGTCCGCCAAACTAAAATTGCTAAAATCGCAATCGGGAAAATACATGCGCTCCATGCCCACAAAATCGGCTTTGATATCTCTTAAAAAGTTCACTTTTTGAAATGCAGCGCCTAAGCTTTGTGCTGATGGTTTCAATGCTTCATATTGTGCTTCATCCCCATTGCAAAATATTTTAAGACACATTAGGCCCACCACTTCGGCGCTTCCAAAAATATATTGATTGTAACTTGCTTGATCATGGGACTGCTGAGAAAGATCCATCTCCATACTATATAAAAAAGCATCTAATAAGGCCCTATCAATTTTAAATTGATTGTAGGTTAATTGAAAACGATGCAAAATCGGATTTAAACTGATTCCATTATCCAATGCAGCATAAGTATCTACTTTGAATGTTGCAAGTAGTGTTGCTTTATCATACTCATGAAAAGTGTCTACAATTTCATCAGCGAATCTTACAAATCCGTAAATATCATAAATAGGTTGACGTAATGATTGATCCAATAGTCCTATAGCAGATGAAAAGCTAGAACTATACAATAAAGTAGTGTGCTTACTACTTTGTGCAGTGACTTCGTTGTATAATGTTAATGAAGACATATTCAATTATGCTTTATGTTTTTGATCTACAAGCTTCGCCACCACTTCCCCACTGATTAAACTTGGTGGTACGCCTGGACCAGGTACTGTTAATTGACCAGTGTAATATAAGTTATTTACTTTTTTACTTTTACAACTTGGTTTTAAATTTGCAGTTTGCATTAAGGTATTGGCTAAGCCATATGCATTACCTCTAAAGGAGTGGTAGTCTTCTTTAAATTCCTTTACAGCAAAAGAACGCTTGTATACAATGGAACTTCTTATAGACTGACCAATACGTTCTTCGAAACGTTGAATGATCATTTCAAAGTATTGATCTCGAATCTCTTCGGTATCTCCTTCTAAACCTGCTGCAATTGGGATCAATAAAAATAAGTTTTCACAACCTTCTGGGGCCACAGTTGGGTCTGTTACCGAAGGGACACTTGCATAAAACAAAGGTCTTGTTGGCCATTTAGGATCGGTGTATATTTCATGACCATGTAAACCAAAATCTGTATCAAAAAATAATTGATGGTGCAAAACGCCCTCTAGTTTTTTATTCAATCCCACATAATATAATAGTGAACTTGGTGCCATCACCCTACTATCCCAGTATGCATCCGAATAGGATTGGAATGCTGGTGCTAATAATTTAGTTTCAATATGATGATAATCACCCGCACCAATTAGCACATCCATGGTGTATTGTTGTTGCTCGCCTGTTGCATTTATTAAAGTATGCACAGCAACTGCTTTACCAGCTTGCACTTGGATCGAAGTTACTTCCTCCCCTAATTTAAATTGTACGCCTAATGAACTTGCTAAATCATACATCCCTTGTACAATACTATACATACCAAATTCTGGATACCAGGTACCACCTTTGATATCGGCATAATTCATCAAGCTATATAAAGCGGGAGTTTTTTCTGGAAGCGCTCCTAAAAATAATACTGGAAATTCCATCAATGATTGAATAGATGGATGTTTAAAAAATTTAGCGACATGTTTTTTCATGGATTGAAAAACGTCTAATTTAAAAACGCCTTTCACTAAATCCATGTCCAAAAATTCTGTCAATGAGCGTCCTGGATTATGCACAAGCTTTCCGACACCAACATCGTATTTGAATTTAGCTTCTGCCATAAAAGCATCTAATGCTTTGGCTGCGCCTGGTTCTACCGACTCTAATAAATTTTGTAATTCCTTGTAATTCGCGGGAATATCCCAACCTTCTTTTTCAAAATAAACTCTGTAAGAAGGATCTAATCTTTTAAGTGCGTAGTAATCACTTACTTTTTTTCCAAAGGCATTAAAATACCTTTCAAAAATATCTGGCATCCAATACCAACTAGGACCCATATCAAATGTAAAACCTT
>CALPJR020000210.1 GCA_943323935.2 Bifidobacterium breve | reverse complement strand
TAATTTTAGTTCTATTGTAGGAGGTACCACCGATGCTACATCCGAAAGTAATGTGGTCTGGCGCTTGGTATGGTGGGCAAAAATTATTGACTATAGCTTTTCTTCTCCAAATTTCTTTATTGGCAAGGGTTTAGGCATCAACCTTGCAACGGATGATGATATCATTACACTGGATGATACTTTAAGGTCTCCCCATAATTTTCATCTTAATATTATGGCGAGGTTCGGCGTATTGTTATTTTTATTTTGGGTTTATTTTTTAATCCAAATTTTAAAGCCGCTTTTTAAAAAGCAATTAGAAGGTAAACGTTTATTAATAGGATGTATTCTATTGGCCTTTCTTATCAACGCAAGTTTTGATGTTTTTTTAGAAGGCCCCATGGGCGCCTTTCCATTTTGGACATGGTTGGGTTTGTATTTAATTGCTGAGGATCAAGAACAATTAGTTTAATCCATAACTAAATCCAATTTGGAAGATTGATTCTTTTTTTCTGCTGCCTCTTCCTGTGGTATTTTTATCATCAATATATTCAAAGCTTGTTCTTAGGTAACAATTATTGATCCATTCATAACTAGCTTGAAAAAAGAAATCATTTCTGGTTTGACGATAGTCTGATAAAAATTTAGGTTGAGGTGCTGCATTGTATTGGTCATAAACCGAGCCCTCACCCCCTTTATTCATAAACTGAAACCTGGTATAAAACTTTAGTTTTGGCAAGTAATTATACCTAGCAAAAATCATTTTTCTGTGAAAATTACTACCCATCCAATCTCCTAAAGGATAGTTGAATTGGGTGTATGTTTGTGCAGGTATTAAATTATTATATACAAAAGGATTGACCCTTGTATACTCGGCACCTAAAGTCAGGTAAGGCGTAAAATAATCTGTAACTGATGCACCAATCGTATAACCTAGTTGGTTCCTGCTTTTTGCCTTATTGAAGATAGACGCCAACCTTATTTCATCAATGAACAAAGAACCGTATAAATGGGTGTTCTTAATTTGATTCCTAGA
The DNA here is from genome assembly GCA_943323935.2 of Bifidobacterium breve. Next base: position 2,052 of record CALPJR020000210.1, on the reverse strand, counting down.
ACTTAGTTGTAAAAAATATTGCCCATTAGAGCCTGCATTTATTGAATAATTACTTTTATTGTTATCGTAAATCTTAAATAGATTAATAGGGATTAAAAATCCAGGATCTAATTGGTCACTATAAATGATACTTTCTCCTATCGCTAAGTCTAAACCTTTTTTCAAGTTAAATTGTAAGGTATGGCTAGCTATGAATTTTTGTCTATTGATAATGCGAATATCACCGCTTACACCACCATTATAGGTTGGGTATGTTTTAGTGGAATCAACAATTTCAGAGTTGAGCCATCCATGAAAATAATTAAAACGTAACCATTTAATTGGATTATAATCGAATCTAATTAAAGGAAAACTTGGTGCACGTTCCGATAAAACTATACGACCATTTTCTCCATAGCCCCAAACAATCTGGTCCTTGCCAAAACTTATAGATCCATTTTTAAAACTATAATTGATGGTAGCACGTATATCGGAATGGTTTATTTTTTTATCATCATTCAATCCAACTAAAATTATACCAGTTTTGGACTCTTGTCTTCTAAAATCTAATTTATTCACGGTATAAAAATCACGAACAGTACCTAGTTCTGTCACATCTCTGTACATTAATTGATAGCCCCATTTTTTTCCAACCTTGCCCCATAGGTTTAAACCATTACTTACCTGTGTGATGTTTTGACCGCCACCCACAATAAAATTTGTACTCACATTAGGATCCAGGTTCATTGTAAAATCCTTGGTATGTATGAAAAACATTCTGGCACGTTGGTGCGCGTCTTTAACAAAAAACCCAATTTCGTTTTTGATTAATGAGTCAGCAATTAAATCTTGATTATATTCTTGAAGATAAAATTCCAATTCCTTTAACTCAATACTTGTTAAGCTTGCTCTTTGTTGGGATAATTGAAATAATGTATTTGCAATTTTAGTTCTTTCAATTGGTTGAATGATGTCATTGAATTGAATGAATCCTTTTTGCGCCATTCTAGCCAGGTAGGCTTGGGCCTCTACATTTTTATTTTCCCAAACGGTTTGCGCATTAGCATGCTTTGCGATAAAGCTTAATAAAAGATAAAAGAGAACGAATCGTATTTTATGTTTCATTAGTATGCATTTTGATCGCCTCTAAATATATTAACTACCGTTTGAATGATAATCTGTAAATCTAACCAAAAACTCCATCTGTGAATATAGTATAAATCAAAATTCACGCGACGTTGCATTTCTTGTGTAGTTTTAGTTTCACCTCTACAACCATTCACCTGTGCTAATCCTGTGATGCCAGGTAATACCATATGACGTAGCATATAGTTGTCGACTGTTTGCATAGATTCTAAGTTCAATGGTGTTGGATGAGGACGTGGACCAACCACCGACATATTACCAATTAATACATTCCAAAACTGAGGTAATTCGTCTAAGTTGGTTTGTCTTAAAAATTTTCCAATTAATGTAATTCTTGGATCATCCTTGAATGCTTGATTATAATTGCCTCCTTCATCTATATCGGAACTTTCCTTAATCATGGACCTAAATTTAAAACAAGTAATTTTTTGGTTGTTCAATCCCCAACGCTCTTGTTTAAAAATAATAGGGCCCTTACTTGTTAATTTAATAATGATGGCGATGATTGGCAGAATAAATATCCCAATGGTTAAAAAGAATAATCCAGCAAAAAAGACATCAAAAATTCTTTTAACTAATTTATTTTCTGCTTTATCTAAAGGCAGAGAGCCAATATTTACTACTGGCAATTGGCCAATATTTTGAATAAATACACTAGAAGTTGTAAAATCTGTTAAATCGGGTAACATCCTAACACGCACATTGTTGGTATCACAAATACGAATACAGTCTTGTATTTGTTTTGATTCTTTATTGGAAAGTGCAATAAAAACCTCGTTGATTTTTTTGGAACTTAGTACCTTATCCAGTTGATCAAGCTCACCAAAATAAGGCACTTCGTTTTGAATAGATGGTTGATCTGCGATATAACCTGCACATTGATACCCATAGTAATAGTATTTATGGACTGTCTCAATAAAATTGGTT
>CALPJR020000209.1 GCA_943323935.2 Bifidobacterium breve | reverse complement strand
TATCAATCGTGCGGGAACCATGGTACTTCCTTTTCTGTCAAAATATTTAAAAGAAGATTTGCATTTTACGTATAGTCAAGTGGGCTGGATTATGGTAAGTTTTGGTTTAGGATCGATGCTTGGTTCTTGGCTTGGGGGAAAATTATCAGATAAGATTGGCTTCTATAAAATAATGATTTTTAGTTTATTAACTAGTGGAATTGGTTTTTTTATCTTGCAAAAAATCACCAGTTATCATGGCTTATTAATCGCCATTTTCTTCATTATGGTTATTGCTGATATGTTTAGACCAGCTATGTTTGTTTCACTTGGAGCCTATGCAAAACCCGAAAACAGAACGAGAGCTTTAACCCTTGTACGTTTGGCGATTAATTTAGGATTTGCGGCAGGACCAGCTCTAGGGGGTTTATTAATTATGAGCGTAGGTTATAAAGGATTATTTTGGGTAGATGGCGCAACTTGTATTCTAGCCATTCTGATTTTTTGGATAAAAGTAAAAGAGAAGAAAAAGTCGGCATATACTGATAAAGAACATCCAGGCGAAGTCTTAACCCATTCTGTATTTAAAGATGGTCCTTTTTGGATATTTTTAATGATTTGTTTGATTTCCGGGATTATGTTTTTCCAATTGTTCACCACAATTCCATTATACCATAAAGAACAATTTAACTTATCTGAACTTCAAACTGGTCTCTTACTCACCTTTAACGGAGTTCTCGTTTTCTTTGTAGAAATGCCGTTAGTAAGTTATATTGAGCGAAATAAAATTAATAAACTTCGCGCCATTAACATAGGCGGATTGTTAATGACCATTAGTATGTTTCTGTTGCTAATTAATAATTGGGTTGGTATTTTAATCATTATGATGCTATTTATGACCTTTGCCGAAATGTTTGCTTTTCCTTTTTCAAATTCCTTTGCCATGAGTAGAGCACCAAAAGGACATGAAGGGCGTTATATGGCCATTTTTACCATGACCTATAGTATGGCGCACATTTTTAGTGCCAAATCGGGTATGACTATTATTGATCATTTTGGTTACCAAGCCAACTGGTTATTCATGGGAACACTTGGCTTCATAAGTGTTTTATTAGGATTGTGGGTATATAAATTAATCAATAAAAAATCAAACCATGTATAAATTACTTGCCAAAATAAACAAAATCATTTTACCTAGTTTTACCAAACAAGGATTAGATCCTATCAAAGCTAAAAAATGGCAAATGGCTTTAATAGGCTATCGGTATTACATAACTTGTAGAGCTTTAGATAATTAAATTAAAAGCTGTTATTTTTTAAATTTCAATTTGTATATCTACTAAAATTATCTATATTTGCACTCACAAAAAATGGCCTCGTGGCGCAACTGAATAGCGCATCTGATTACGGCTCAGAAGGTTACTGGTTTGAATCCAGTCGAGGTCACTAAAAGCTCTGCAATGCAGGGCTTTTTTATTAAAATAAAATTCATTTCTTCTTTTATAAAATATTAACTACCTTCGAAAAAAAAGAATGTCAATAGCAGAGCGTGTTTTACAAGTAGAAGCGTTATACAACCAACTTGAACTTGAAATAAATACTTTTCAAGAACAAACAAAACTAGGCTGTGTTGCAGGTTGTGGCAAATGTTGTAACAATCCAGATATTGATGCCTCGCCACTCGAATTTTTACCTTGGGCTTATCATTTGTATTTAAAAGGCAAAGCCGAAACAATACTAGATCAACTAAACGCAACTCCTGAATTGACTAAGTGTTATATATACCAACCTTTTTCGGAATTTGAAGGTGATAAAGGGAGTTGTTCAGACTATAAACACCGTGGATTAATTTGCCGCCTTTTTGGTTATGGAGCTACAAAAGACAAATATGGAAATCTTCGATTAGCTACTTGTAAAATCATCAAAGAAGGTCAAAAAGTGAATTTTGATCAATCAACTATTTCAATAAACGAAGGACTTTCGGTCCCAATATTTACTGACTATTACATGAATTTATCGCAAATCGATTTTCAATTAGGAAACATTGTGGTTCCTATTAATACAGCGTTAAAATTAGCCTTAGAAGAAGTTTTGCAATATTATGCCTATCGCCCACTCCCAGAAGGACATATAGATATTGTCTAAAAGCCCCATTTTATTACTTTTACACCATGAAACAATTAGTAATCATAGGAAATGTTTGGCCAGAGCCTAATTCTACTGCGGCCGGAAATAGAATGCTGCAACTTATTTCGTTGTTTCAAAAACAAGATTATTCAATTACTTTTTTATGTTCGGCTTCACCATCAGAATTTTCATTTGATTTGAATCAGATTTCGGTTGAAACCCAATCAATTCAATTGAATGATAGCCGCTTTGATATACTAATAAAAGAACTAAATCCGGCTGTTGTGCTTTTTGATCGCTTTATGATTGAAGAACAATATGGCTGGCGTGTTATGGAAAATTGTCCGAATGCCTTGAGAATTCTTGACACTGAAGATTTACATTTCTTACGAAAAGCAAGAGAAATCGCTTATAAACAAAATCGAGAATTGGTTTTTGAGGATTATATTTCGGATACTTTTAAGAGAGAAATGGCCTCGATTTATAGATGTGATTTGACTTTATTAATTTCGGAATACGAAATGCAATTGGCCACCGAAACATTCAAAATGGATCATTCTATTTTATATTATTTGCCATTTTTATCAGAGAAAACGAATCCAGATGCTCCTAAATTTGAAGATAGACAACATTTTGTAAGTATTGGAAGCTTTCTACACGAACCCAATTGGCAAACAGTTTTACAATTAAAAAAACATTGGAAATCAATTAAAAAACAACTTCCCGATGCCGAACTTCATGTGTATGGTGCTTATGTGTCAGAAAAAGCGAAACAATTGCATAATGAAAAAGAAGGTTTTTTGATTAAAGGAAGAGCCGAAATTGTTTCTGAGTTCTATTCTAAAGCAAAAATATTGCTAGAGCCAATACCTTATGGAGCTGGTTTAAAAGGAAAATTATTTGAAGCCATGCAATTGGGATTGCCTTCAGTAACTTCTCCAATGGGTGCCGAAGGAATGCATGGAGCTTTAGATTGGAATGGATT
>CALPJR020000208.1 GCA_943323935.2 Bifidobacterium breve | reverse complement strand
TAATAAACAGTACCAGGTTTATTGGCGCCAAATTCAGTCAATGCAGCACGAATCACCGCCGCTAAAGCAACATTGTCTCTTGTTTCAATCAATCTTAGGCTTTCCATTGCTTATATTGATTGATTAATCCATTGGTTGAACTATCATGTTCGGTTATAGGTTCTTTATGATTTAATTCAGGTAAGATCTGATTGGCTAATTGTTTGCCTAATTCAACACCCCATTGATCAAAACTATAGATATTCCAAATAACTCCTTGTGTAAAAATCTTTTGTTCGTACAATGCAATTAAAAAACCTAAAGTTTCTGGTGTAATTTTTTCAACTAAGAAAGAATTGGTTGGTTTGTTACCAGCAAAAACTTTGAAAGGTGCTAAGGATTCAATTTCGGCTTCGGATTTCCCTGCTTCTTTTAATTCTTCTGCAACAGTTTTTTCATTCTTGCCATTCAGTAAGGCTTCGGTTTGTGCAAAATAATTACTCAATAATTTATCATGATGGTCACCAATTGGATTATGACTTTTTGCTGGTGCAATAAAATCACATGGAATGACTAAAGTACCTTGATGGATCAATTGATAAAAAGCATGTTGTCCATTGGTGCCTGGTTCGCCCCAAATGACTGGTCCAGTTGCATAATTGACAGTGGTGCCATTGCGGTCTACATATTTACCATTGCTTTCCATATTGCCTTGTTGGAAATAGGCTGCAAAACGATGTAAGTATTGGTCGTAAGGGAGGATGGCTTCGCTCTGTGCACCAAAAAAATTAGTATACCAGATGCCTAGTAATGCCATAATCACTGGCATATTCTTTTCGAATGGCGTTGTTTTAAAATGTACATCTGCCTCGAACGCGCCTTTTAATAAATCCTCAAAATTGTTGTATCCAATGGTTAAAGCGATGGACATTCCTATCGCACTCCATAGAGAATATCGACCACCCACCCAGTCCCAGAATTCAAACATATTTTGACTATCAATGCCAAATGCATTCACTAATTTTTCATTGGTACTTAAAGCAATGAAATGTGTTGCAATATGGGCTTCCTCTTTTGCATGTTCTAAAAACCAAGCTCTAGCCGTGTGGGCATTGGTCATGGTTTCTTGTGTAGTGAAAGTTTTAGACGCGATTAAAAACAAAGTTTCCTCTGCATTCACTTTCTTTAAAGTTTCAGCAATATGCGTTCCATCTACATTACTTACAAAATAAGTTTGTATCTCATCCACCCAATATGGTTTTAAAGCTTCGGTCACCATCACTGGACCCAAATCACTTCCACCAATACCAATATTTACAATGGTCGTAATTTTTTTTCCTGTAAATCCTCTATGCTCGCCCTGGTGAATTTTGTTACAAAATGTTTTCATTTGTTGTAACACTTTCTGAATGCTTGGCATCACATCCTTACCATCTAATAATACTGGTTGACCACTGAAATTTCTTAATGCAGTATGTAATACAGCCCTGTTTTCGGTTTCATTAATTGATTTTCCAGAAAACTGTGCTTCAATTGCTTTATCTAGTCCACACTCATTTGCTAATTGAAAAAGTAGTTGAAGCGTTTTTTCAGAAATAATATTCTTTGAATAATCAAATAGTACACCATCTTTTTTGATAGAATAAGTTTCAAATCTATTTGGGTCTGCTGCAAACAAATCTTTCATTTGTTTTCTGTTCATCTCTTCTTCGAAATGTTTTTTTAACACAAACCATGCTTGTGTGGTGGTTGGATTAATTCTTTCTAACATAATTTTTTATCTATTCTTTACGACTTAATTTTTTGAATGGTTTCAATTGTTTTGGCTAATGCGTCGGGGGAGATGTCAAGGTGTAAAACAAATCTGACTTGAGTAGGGGTCATCACATAAGCCAATATATTTTGTTCTTTTAATGCTTGAACAAAAGCGGCAGGGGTATATGTACCAGTCATGACTGCAATGACAATATTGGTTTCAACAGGTAAAACATGATCAACAAATGATTTTGCTTCTAATGCTTCTTTTAATGCAATGGCATGTAAATGATCTTGAGCTAATCGCTCCACATGATTCTCAATGGCATATATACCAGCAGCAGCTAAATAGCCTGCTTGACGCATTCCACCTCCAAAAACTTTTCTCCAACGTCTGGCTTTTTTGATAAATGGACTAGATCCTACCAACACACTTCCCACTGGAGCACCTAATCCTTTACTTAAACAGATAGATACAGAATCAAAGACTTTCCCATAATCTGCTGCATTTTCCTTTTTGTGGACAATAGCATTGAAAACCCTCGCTCCATCTAAATGAAGTGCTAAATTATTAGCCTTGGCTACCTTTTGAATTTCGTAAAAAGTACTAAAATCATAACAAGCTCCTCCACCTCGGTTACTGGTATTTTCTAGGCTCACCAAACTAGTAATGGCCTTATGCACATCAATTGGGTTGATGGCAGCTTGAATTTGTGCTGCATTTAATAAGCCTCGGTCTCCGTGTAAAAGGCGGACAGAACAACCCGAATTAAAGGCGATGCCTCCACCTTCGTATTGGTAAATATGGGAAATTTCGTCACAAATCACTTCATCTCCAGCCTGCGTATGGGTTTTGATGGCCAATTGATTGGTCATGGTGCCGCTTGGGCAAAACAATCCAGCCTCAAATCCAAACATCTTGGCGGTTTTTTCTTCTAAACTATTGATGCTTGGGTCTTCACCAAACACATCGTCACCCACAGGCGCCGCTTGCATATAGGCTAACATAGCTGGGGTTGGCTTGGTAACAGTGTCAGATCTATAATCTATCATGGAACGAAGATAAATCTAGGCCGTCGATAAAAGGTAAAAAAGACCATTTTGGGTATAAATATTTCTAAAATGTGAAATTGAGGGCTATTCTAGGCTTTATTTGTATTATTGCCTCCAAAAACTTAACTTTGCAGACTCCCGCAAGGGATATACTATTTTGGACTTTCCATCGTTATACTTATAAATAAATTCTTTGCATGAGGCAGCTTAAAATTGCTACACAGATTACCAACAGAGATTCTCAAGCGGTTGAAAAATATTTACAGGAGATTTCTAAAATCTCTATGATTAATCCCGAAGAAGAGAC
>CALPJR020000207.1 GCA_943323935.2 Bifidobacterium breve | reverse complement strand
GTATTTTATTTATTCTTTATTGTGCTTATTAAAAGCACCAATTTTAAAGAAGCGCAAGTCTATGTTCAATACAATAATGAAGGATTGAGTCAATTTGCAGATAGTTTGGTGGCTAAAAAAATCATCTTCGAAAAAACTAGTTTTTTACTATTAGCTAAAGTATTTAAAGTAGAAGACAAAATCAAGCCAGGTAAATTCCTTGTAAAAAGAAAAACCAATTTACTTGATATCATCAGAATGTTAAGAAACAATCGACAAGCGACTGTAAAACTGGTGTTGAATAAAGTACGAACAAAAGGAGAATTTGCAAAACTAATTGCAACAGCTTTCGACAAAGACAGTACTACAGTGATGACCTTTTTAAGTAGCAACGATTCTTTAAAGGCTTTTGGTACAGATACCACCCAACTATTCACATTACTCATTCCAAATACTTATGAGTTTTATTGGAGTAGTTCAATGACAAAAATTTTAGGCAAATTACAAAAGGAACAAATTTATTTTTGGAGTCAAAATAACCGTATTCAAAAAGCTGCATCAAAAGGCATGCGTCAAGATCAAATCTATACTTTAGCATCGATTGTAGAAGAAGAAACCAATTACGACTCAGATAAATCCTTGATTGCAAGTGTTTACCAAAATAGATTAATGAAACAAATGCCTTTACAAGCATGCCCTACCATTAAATACGCGATGCAAGATTTTACCATCACGCGTATTTATGAAAAATATTTATCTAATGCCTCTCCATACAATACTTACCGTGTAAAAGGTTTGCCTCCTGGCCCAATTTGTACCCCAGCAGCAAAAACCATTGACTTGGTATTGGATGCACCTAAAACAGATTATATTTACTTTGTTGCCAAAGCCGATTTTAGTGGTTACCATCATTTTAGTAATAACTATGCCGAACATGATCGATATGCAAAGGAATATCAGAAAAAACTAGACGAGTTCCAAGCTAAGAAAGCCCAGGAAAAAAATCCTTAATTAATTCAATCTTAAATACCCCCCACAATTTCTTGAAAAAAATAGTTCAATACCTTCAAATCCCATTGCAGTTTGCAAAGCAGAAAGCGAAGCGTATTGTCATTCCTGGATTCCAAGAAGTGAACTTATTTCAAGTGATCCAGTTTTTATTCAAGCAATTGAATACCATTGGGCTCTATGATCGTGCTTCTGCCATTTCCTTTAATTTAATCATGGCATTGCCTGCAGGATTCTTATTTTTATTTTCGATCATCCCCTATTTTCCGAAAAGCTTAAAAATTAAAAAACAGATTCTTTCTATTTTTAAAGACATCTCGCCTAATTCAAGTACCTATCGATTTATTTTAGATATTATCAATGACCTATTGAGCCAACACGTTGGTATCTTTTCTTTTGGTTTTCTATTATTACTATTTTATGCTTCCAATGCCATGACTGGAATCATTAGAAGTTTCGATAAATCCATTATGCAAAACAGGCCCTTCTTTCTGCATCAAAGAATGAGGGCCCTTCGTTTAACATTGATTTTAATGTTACTTGTTTTTGCTAGTCTATTGGTATTGATTGGGCAGGATCAGTTAACAACGCTCTTGAGAGAACTATTTGATATCAAAAGAAAAACAATTTTACCTTATTGGAATAGCATTCGATGGGGCATCATTGTTTTACTTTTATTTTATGGCAATGCCTTTATTTACAAGTATGCCCCACATGTGAAAGAAAAATGGGCCCTACTTTCTCCTGGAGCCATCCTGTCCACTACATTAATGTTGGTGACCACCTTGGGCTTTTCCTACTGGGTCAATAATTTTGGAAGCTATAGTAAAATTTATGGCTCAATAGGCACCGTACTGGTAGTCATGACCTTGATCTATATCAATGCGCTTATCTTATTAATTGGATTTGAATTAAACGTAAGCATTGAAATGCTCAAAAAAGAACAAGACCAAGTAGACTACTTTAACTAAAAAAATGAGCCTCTTTTTGGGAGACTCATTTAGTATTCAAATTGTAATCAATTAAAAATAAGTTCAATTTTTATTTGTTGGCCATATCTGGTATTTCAGCGACTTTATACGCACCTGCATCCAATTTAGCCTTGGTCTCACTAAATGCTTTTAAAGTTAAATCAATTTCCTCCTGTGTGTGCACAGCAGTAGGAATCAATCTATATATAATATGTCCTTTTGGAATCACAGGATATACCACAATAGAACAGAAGATTTTATAATTCTCTCTTATATCCATCACCATGGCTGTTGCTTCCTCTACGCCACCTTTCATATATACAGGAGTCACTACAGAATCTGTTTTACCAATATCAAATCCTCTTTCTTTTAATCCATTTTGTAATGCCAATGCATTCTTCCACAAATTTGCTTTTAGTTCTGGCTTTGATCTTAACAATTCTAAACGCTTTAAGTTACCCACCACATAAGGCATTGGTAAACTTTTTGCAAAAATTTGTGAACGAATATTGTAACGGATATAATCAATGATCGTTCTTGGTCCAGCCATGAACGCACCAATTGAAGCCATACTCTTAGCAAATGTGGAGAAGTATAAATCAATTTCATCTTGACATCCTTGTGCTTCACCAGCGCCAGCGCCAGTTGTACCTAATGTACCAAATCCATGTGCATCGTCAACTAATAAACGGAATGGTACTTTCTTTTTCAATGCTGCAATCTCTTTTAGTCTACCCTGATCACCAGCCATACCAAATACACCTTCTGTGATCACTAAAACACCACCAGATTGTTGTTTGTCTACCAATGCCTGTGCTCTTAATAATTGTTTTTCGCAATCTTCTACATCGTTATGTTTAAAAACAAATCGGTGACCTGGTATCATTCTCAATGCATCAATAATACATGCATGACATTCTGCATCATATACCACTACATCATGACGACCACAGATTGCATCGATGGCACTCATGATCCCTTGGTATCCATAGTTCATCAAAATTGAATCTTCCTTATGTACAAATTCAGCTAACTCTTTTTCTAGTTGTTCGTGTAAGTCACTATTTCCACTCATCATTCTTGCACCCATTGGTAAGGCTAGCCCATATTGAGCAGATCCATCTGCATCGGCCTTACGCACTTCTGGATGATTGGCT
>CALPJR020000206.1 GCA_943323935.2 Bifidobacterium breve | reverse complement strand
TCCATTTTGGTAAATTTTGAAAACTATCACTTCCCATGATCACATAAAATTGATGCTGAGGATACTTCTCTTGTAAATAAGTTAATGTATCAATGGTGTAAGAGGGCTTTGGTAATTTAAACTCAATATCACTTACTTTGATTTGTGCATCATCTTCAATCGCTAATTGCGCTAAATGCAAACGATCATACTCGTTTAATAAACTGGTTTGTGTTTTATGTGGATTTTGAGGAGAGACCACCAACCAGATTTGTTGCAAATCGGTATGGTTCGCAATAAAGCTTGCAACCATTAAGTGACCGTGGTGGATAGGATTAAATGAACCAAAAAATAAACCAATTTTCATCTCAATGTATTGATATTCAGTAAGTTGTGCACTTTCTAGGTAATAATAATACCCTCAGCCTCGTCATTTCTTAAGCTTAATTGATAGCCCGCTACAGAAATTGAAATCGGATCTCCAAGGGGCGCAATTTGTTCAACCCTAATTGTTTCACCAGGGATACAGCCCATTTCCATCAACTTTAAAAATATTTCATCATTTTCAAAGGAATGAATGATACCTGATTCTCCAATTTTTAAATCTGACAATTTCTTCATAATAGACCACAAAGATACCACAGTTTATATTTAAGTACTTACGAAATATGGAGCATTAAATTTCGTTATAAATACAATCAGTTTCAATGTATTATGGGCCATACTATTTTTTTTAACAATGCGGATAAGACCACCAGCCTTAGGTTTAGGACCAAGCTCAAGGCTTTTATCAATAAACAATGTCTCAAAGAAGGTGTTCATATAGAAACCCTACAGTATGTCTTTTGTTCCGACACCTTTGTATTAGATATCAATAAGCGCTACCTCAATCACAATTTCTATACGGATATCATCAGCTTTGATCTTTCAGAGCAGAAAGGACAGCTAATTGGAGATGTATATATAAGTGTCGATCGTGTGAAGGAGAATGCTAAAACGGAAGGGCAGCCTTACATACATGAACTTTTAAGGGTTATTTTTCATGGCGCACTGCATTTTTGTGGATATAAAGACAAAAAACCAGTCGACGCAAGGTTGATGCGCACCATGGAGGACAAATGGCTGAAGGCGTATTTGAAAACAATCGCCTAGGATACCTTAGATGCATCACCCGCTTTACGCCTTCAAATGTTCCACGTGGAACAGTATAAAACTATCTATGAATATAAAGATTGAGAAAATATACCTATCCCTTGGCTCTCCGCTCGCTTCGCTCGAAGGTTCGCTACGGAATAGTATATTATTCTCAATCGTCTTTTTTATATGAGGATGTATAAAATGGAATAAGTTTGGTATTACCCCAATAAATGAAAATTAGAAAATAATACAAATATTTGACGAACTTTCGAGCAACGCGAGCAGAGAGGCAAATATTTCGGTATTTTTTCTAATATATACTTGTAGAAGTACAATTTTAAACGCCGCTTATTAATAGAGGAAAAAATACAAAGTGTTCCATGTGGAACGTTTTATTTAACCATAGCATCTTATCTTTGCAACCTTATGTTTCCAAAATACAATGTCATAGTAGTAGGAGCGGGCCACGCAGGTTCTGAAGCGGCGGCGGCGGCGGCCAACATGGGCTCTAAAGTCCTGTTGATCACCATGAATATGCAGACCATTGCACAAATGAGTTGTAATCCGGCTATGGGCGGAATTGCAAAGGGTCAAATTGTGAGAGAGATAGATGCACTAGGTGGATACAGTGGAATCGTGTCTGATTTAAGTACGATACAGTTTAGAATGTTGAATAAAAGCAAGGGCCCGGCAATGTGGAGCCCTAGAGCACAAAACGATCGACACCTATTTGCTAGCAAGTGGAGAGAACTGTTAGAGCTTACGCCGAATGTAGATTTTTACCAAGACTCTGTAAATGAACTAGTTATAAAAAATGGAAAGGCATGTGGCGTTAAAACAAGCATGGGACATGAGATATTAGCCGACGCGGTGGTGATCACTAGTGGTACATTTCTAAATGGTATCATGCATATTGGTGAAAAGCAAATGGGCGGTGGCCGTGTGGCAGAAAGAGCGGCAACAGGTATTACCGAACAGCTTGTTTCATTTGGTTTAGAATCAGATAGACTCAAAACAGGAACACCTCCAAGAGTAGACGGCAGAAGCTTGGATTATTCAAAAATGGAAGAACAAAAGGGAGACGAAGAGGTTGTGGGCTTTAGTTATATGGATATTCCAAGGGTTAAAGCGGAAGATCAACGTTCTTGTTGGATTACTTATACAGATCCAATCGTACATGAAATTTTAAAAACCGGATTTGATAGAAGCCCAATGTACCAGGGTCGTATAGAAGGCGTTGGTCCAAGATACTGTCCAAGTATTGAAGATAAAATCAATCGATTTGCGGATAGAGAAAGACATCAATTATTTGTGGAGCCAGAAGGCTGGAATACGGTAGAGGTTTATGTGAATGGATTTAGCACAAGTTTACCAGAAGAGGTTCAGTATCAAGCACTTAGAATGGTTCCGGGCTTTGAAAATGCAAGAATGTTCCGTCCTGGTTATGCGATTGAATATGATTTTTTCCAACCAACGCAACTCAGGTATACATTAGAAACGAAGGCAATTGAAAATCTTTATTTTGCCGGACAAATTAATGGAACAACAGGCTATGAAGAAGCTGCGTGTCAAGGGATGATGGCCGGCATGAATGCGCATTTAAAAATCAACGAAAAGCCACCATTTATTTTACAAAGAAGTGATGCCTATATTGGCGTGTTGATAGACGACTTAATTAGCAAAGGAACAAACGAGCCTTATAGAATGTTTACCTCTAGGGCCGAGTTCAGAACCCTATTACGTCAAGACAATGCAGATTTAAGATTAACAGAAATATCCTACAACTTAGGCTTAGCAAGTATTGAGCGCATGCGCAAAGTACAAGATAAAAACAACCACGTTGCAGAGATAAAAAACACGCTAAACACACATTCAATAGAACCAGACGAAATCAATGCATTCCTTGGTACGATTGACTCTGCGGCGATGAACGAAAAACAAAAAGCTGCTAAATTAGTTTTAAGACCAAATATTAGTTTACAACAATTAATGGACCATTCGGCTT
>CALPJR020000205.1 GCA_943323935.2 Bifidobacterium breve | reverse complement strand
TTCTTTGTCTTGTCTAAAACTTCGGTAAATAACTTTTGTTTTTGATAGGCATAAGTCCAAGACCAAAATGAACTTGCGCCATCTAAATACAAATCATTCACAACTAATTGTCTTTCCTCTTGGGTTAAACTCACCAAAATTTTACTTTGAGCCAAGTCCGACCTTCTTTTGTCAATGATCAAGTCTTTTAATAAGGGGATAGAAATACCTACATAACTACTTTTGCCAAAGGTATTTTCGCCACTTAATTTATCTCCATAATTATTTTCCAATCCTCCCTTGATTTCAATACCATACCAGGTGGGTATTTTTAATTCTGGATTAGAATAAAAAAAATAGTTTTTACCATCAAAAGTTTTCTGGTCATTTGCAACATAAAAAGCTGGATCAAAAGCGCCCCTTGTACTCAAAAGACTTGCTTTGGAAAGATCAATTTTAAGTCCTGCCTGCTTAGCAATAGGATGGAACTGATTGATTAATTCAAATGTATTACTAATGCTCAATGTATTTTGGCTAAACAATACATTGGATACCAATAAAAGGACTGGAAATAAGAGCAGTTTATTTCTTTTCATTTGCTTTTATATCTTTTCCTTTTACTTCAATCGTATAAAAATCAGGAGGGAATCCATTCAATTGACGCCATAATTCATACCAAATTGGCACATCATTAAGTAAAGCGAATCCCTGAGCGCCAGTTCCGATTTTTAAATTAGATGGCCAATTTTTTTCTTTCTGATCAGGGATAATCAAGACCCTGAATTGACCATTTTCGTTTCTATTGGTTTCAATCGCGCTAATTTTTCCTGCAAATGTACCATAGCTTGAGTTTGGCCATCCAGAGAATACAATAGCTGGATACCCATCAAATTGTAAACGTACATCTTGACCTTTATTAATAAGCGCCAGGTCCATTGGTTTCACAAATAATTCCACTGCGTATAAAAATGAATTAGGTACAATCTCAACAATCATTTCTCCTTCTTTCACAATTTCATTGATACCTGCTTTCTTGGCTTTGATAATTTGTCCAGTTTGTGGAGCGAGCAACCATTTTTGACTTCCACGAATACGGTAATTGCTTAGTTCATTTTCATTCTTTGCAACTTCAGCAATGACAGTACTCTTCTCGGTATTGGAGTTGGCGATATCACCCTTTAACTTAAATAACTTATCATTCACTTCTTGTTTAAGTGAATTCAATTCGATTCTTGCAATTAAAACATCCTGTTTTGTATTCAAGAATTTTTGTTGCTTTTCTTGAAACCCAGCTTTTGCCTTATTAAAACTTTGAGTCCTTCTTTCATAATCCACCAAAGAGATAATACCATCATTCAACATTTTTCCGGCACGATTATATTGATTCGTTCCTACTTGAAGATCTACGTTTGCAGCAGCTAATTCGGCGCTATCAATTAAAATCTTTCTTTCTAATTGTTGAATTTTATTTTTGATCGAAGATTCTTGTAGTTTAAAACCAGCTTCAATTGCAATCAACTGTCCTTTAATATTGGTAATTTTATTGTCATAAAATTCCACCTTTTGTTTTTTTGCAATTAACTGGTCATTGGTCCTTTCAATTAGTCTTGGATCCAAATAATCATCCTTGGTATCTGCTAATTCAACAATGGTATCTCCCTTTTGAACGTAGTCACCCTCTTTCACCCACCATTTAATAATCTTGCCCGGAATGATACTATTAATTTGTTGAGGTCTTTGTTCTTGAAACTGTGTTGTAACAACCCCAGAGGTATTGATGTTCTGAGTCCAGGGTACAAATAAAATCAAGATTAGTAGAATCAATAATCCCCAGAATATATTTTTAATTCTGCTTTCAATGTCCACACTATAAATTGAATTATATGCAGAATATTTTTTACCTGTTTCTTCGTCAATATTATCAAGCACTTGTTTCATACAATTCTAATTTGATGCTTTTGTATTTTGAATAGACTTGATCTTCCCTTTTTCAAGATGCATGACCATGTCACATTTAGCAATTATGGATGGATCATTTGTTGTAAAGATGATCGTGACATCCTTTAAGCCAAATAAATAATTTTGAAGATTTTGTTTTACATCATCTGCAAATAACTTCATTGGCTCATCTAAAAGTAATAACGCTGGTTGATTCAGTAATGACCTGGCGATAAGTAGCTTTTGAACATTAGATGTACTAAGCTGTTTCCCAGTTGGTTCTATATGGGTATCAAAGCCCTTGCTTAAACCCTTAAAAAATTGTTCTAATCCAACAATTTTAAAAATTTCCAATACATCTTGTTCCTTTACATTGGGATTCCCAAGTGCAATATTCTCCCATAAACAAGCAGAGAATAGATCCTGCTTCTGCATATAGATCCCAATTTCACTTCTTAGACTGTTTAAGTTATAATTATTGATAGGAATTTGATTGTAGGTTAAATTGCCTTCAAAATCTTGAAAAACACCAGTAAGTAATCTCAATAAAACAGTCTTACCTGAGTCGCCATCTCCTGTAATGGCTACTTTTTGTCCTGATTTTATTTGAAAATTGATATCATGGAGGATTGGTGTATTTTGAAAACCAAAATTTAATTGCTTTGCTTCAATTTCAATGCCTTGTTTTTTAACATAAATATAAGAACCATCTTCGTCAATAGGTTTTTCAGTAATCTTATTGATTTTCTCTACGCTTGTCAATAAATCATAGACTGTCTCAAGACTTACAATTAATTTTTCAACTGCATTATTAATTGTTAAGATGATGATTTCAGCTGCAATAAATTGTCCTAAATTAATTTCTTGTCGAATTAATAAAATACCACCTACAATCAACATAGACGCAGTGATCAGTATTTTAAAAACAACCAAAGACCAGTATTGTAATTTCAAAATCTGAAAATGCCTATTTCTTGAATGCAAATAGCCTTCTAGTAAGTGGTTTGTTTTTTCGATATGTAAATTATAGGTATTAAAAAACTTAAAAGTTTTAATACCTCTAGCAATTTCTTGAATCCAACCCCCAATATCATATTTATAATTACTTTCTTCTAATGAGGCTTCAAATCCTTTAGGAGAAGAGATGTATAAGATTAAATACAAAATAACAAGTAGTATAATACCAAATACAATAAATACAGAA
>CALPJR020000204.1 GCA_943323935.2 Bifidobacterium breve | reverse complement strand
GACTATGATGTGGAGGCAGCGCAAAGAGGCATTGTGTATATAGATGAGATTGATAAAATTGCACGTAAAAGTGACAATGCCTCCATTACACGAGATGTAAGTGGCGAAGGGGTGCAACAAGGTTTATTAAAAATGCTTGAGGGCACAGAAGTATTGGTACCACCACAGGGTGGAAGAAAGCATCCAGACCAAAAAATGATCAAAGTAGATACTAAAAATATTTTATTTATTTGCGGTGGCGCATTCGACGGCATTGATAAAATCATTGCAAGAAGAATCAATACCAATGCCATTGGATTTAGTGTCAATAAAGACGAGCAAGAATTACAACGTAAAAATTTATTGCGCTTTGTGAATGCACAAGACATTAAAACTTTTGGTTTAATTCCAGAGATGTTAGGACGCTTACCGATTGTAACACATTTAGAACCATTGGACGCAACGACATTAAGGAGCATCTTGACAGAACCAAAGAATGCATTGATTAAGCAATACACGCAATTATTTGCAATAGAAGATATCAAATTAACAATAGATCCAGAAGTATATGATTTCATCACCGCAAAGGCAATGGAATACAAACTTGGGGCAAGAGGATTAAGAAGTATCTGCGAGAGCTTGTTCACTCAAGCGATGTTTGAGCTTCCGGGTACGGATACCAAAGCCTTTCATCTGACTTTAGCTTATGCAAAAAACATGTTTGATAAAAGTAAAATAAGTGCTTTAAAAGTGGCTTAAAAAAACCAATACTCACTTTAAAAAATAAAATTTATGCAAGAATTAATTGACCGTTTAGTTAAAGAAGCGGGCGTAACACCAGAACAAGCAAAGCAATCTATCGAAACTATTGCAGCTTTTGTGAAAGAAAAATTCCCAATGCTAGGTGGTGCTGTAAATCAAATTTTCAAGCACAAATAACCTTCTTGCCTTCATTTGGCATAGGCATTTGAATCAATCTAAATAAATCAATCTGAGTATTGTCAAGTAATTGGAAATTAATTATATTTCAATTGCATCTCAATTGCTCAGATTGGTTCTTTTTTTTAAGACCATCGCTTCTGATTCTGTGAGGTCAAACTGAATCACCATTTCCGACCAGGTCAAACTACCCTGCTTTTCTTTTCTAAGCTTTAAGATTGTCCAAACAGCCCTTTCATCAAATATCCCTAGTGCCATCCAATCCTCAAAACGCATAGTTTGATAGGCCATCTTTTTGGATCTATTGGGTTGATACTTAAGATAAGGATAGATCATCTCAAAATCAAAAGCAGTGATCCCGTATACTTTCTTTATGGCATGTATATTGGTAAAACCGCCCGTCCATTTTTGATATCTTAAAATCCGACTCACCTTATAAGTTGGTAAACCAGTGATACGAATCCATTCTGATGCATTGGAAGTATTGATATCAATTTTCTCGAAAACATTCTTGCCCCATGATGCACGCCTATTTTGTTTGTTGTAATTTGAAGCATCCATTGTTTGAATTCGAACCCATGGCAGCAAAGTATTTGCTTGATTTTCAGACAAGCCATACCATTTTAAAAGGTCTTCTTTTTTCTTAAACCTGCCACCTTTTTCGCGATAATGATAGAGCGTCGTCATTTGTTTTTTGGACAATCCCAATTGATATCCTTGAAGACTATCCAACAAATTTGGATCAAAATAAAAAAGGGCTTTGGGCTTGTTTTTTGAATTTGAAAAACGATCTGCATTCAAACTTGTAGCTGGCAATAAATAATGCAATAATAAACTTAAAGACAAAATACAACCAAGGACGATAATCCCTTTTTGCTCTTTTGATGTAAAAATGAAATAAGATTTCCAATCAAATTGCATGGCTGTTTTTAACAAACCTATTTTTTTTCGGCATGCAAAAACGGAGTAGAAATACTTGAATTCTCTATACGGTGATCACCATCCCGTCATAAGCCATCCCGATCCCTTTTGGTAAGCTTGGCTCCACCGTTGCGTGTAATCCAATCTGATGGCTAAAATGCGTAAAATAAGTTTGAGGAATGTCTAGAGACTGCGCCATTACAATGGCTTCGGATAAGGTGAAATGTGTTGGATGCGACTGGGGGCGTAGTGCATTTAATATGAGTACTTTGGACCCTTTTATTTGCTCTATCGCTTCCTCGGCAATATAATTTGCATCTGTGATATACGTAAAGTCCCCAATTCTAAAACCTAGTACGGGCATCTCGCGGTGCATCACTTGTATCGGTGTCAATTCAATGTCACCAATCTTAAAAGGCGTTTCATGATCAATGGTGTGTAATTGCATTTCTGGAAGTCCTGCATCTTTATCCGCTTCAAAAGCATAATAAAAATCACGTTGAATAGCTACTTGTGTAATTGTATTGGCGTATATAGGCATTGACTTACCCGAGAAGAAATTAAATGGTCTAATGTCATCCAATCCAGCATAATGATCTCTATGAGGATGGGTGAAAACAACAGCGTCAATATGTGTTGTTTTTGTACGAAGCATTTGATACCTAAAGTCTGGTGTTGTATCGATGATAATACAGGTGGTATCGGATTCAATTTTTATGCTTGTTCTTAATCGATTGTCTCTTGGATCATCCGATGTGCATACAGGACAAATACATCCAATGAGGGGAACCCCAGTACTGGTGCCTGATCCTAGAATGGTGATGCGTAACAAAATTGGTTGGGTTATAATTTATGCTTCTGTCAATGAAATGCGCTTTACTTCCTCATATAATTTTTGAGAATCAAGCGTCAATTTATCAAAGTCGATTGTTAATTGGGGAATTAATTCAAGCAAGGTATTGATTCTTGCTTCCAAATTTAAAAACTTGTTCAAAACCACAATCTTCTTGAATTCAAGTAAACACCAGCCACTCTGGAAATTACCACGCTCGTAGCGAACTACATATTCAGATTCACCTAAAATATCTTCTAATTTATCTAAAGTGCCTTGTGTGATTTTCATAAAATTGGGCAGTTTTAAGTCGGGTTTACCTTCATTTAGCTGTGTAACAAAGATAGTTTTTTGGATCAGTAGCCATTTAAATAAAACGCAGGAGTTATTCACATTTCGTACCTTTGTCAACACATTTAGCCTATGGAATTTTTGACTCGAAAAATGATCAATGATCCAGTACAT
>CALPJR020000203.1 GCA_943323935.2 Bifidobacterium breve | reverse complement strand
AGAGAGGGATTCGAACCCCCGGACCTGTTACAGTCAATAGTTTTCAAGACTATCGCAATCGACCACTCTGCCATCTCTCCGCGGCAAATGTAGGAAGGGAAAAGCAATTTTGCAAAAAAAAAAAATTTTATTCGTGAATTCAATAGTTCTAATTAATTGACTACCATGTATCTTTACAAAAAAGGACCAAGTGAGAGAATTAGCTGCTTTAAATCAATTTTTCTGGAAATATAGATTTCGATTTTTTATAGGAATGCTATTGGTGATTGCGACCAACTATTTGGCCGTTTTAGCCCCTCAGATAACTGGTTATGTGGTTGGTTTGGTTCAAGCAAAACTACCTGGAGGGAAACCTGTTACAGGTGCTTCAAATGACTTAATTATTAAAGCAATTGCAGGGATCAGTGAAATCAATCATTTTAGCTTTGGCTGGTTAATTACTTTTTGTAGTGTCACCATTTTGATCTTAGCAATTTTAAGAGGCATATTCATGTTTTTTATGCGTCAGACAATTATAGTCATGAGTAGGCATATTGAATATGATCAAAAAAATCAGGTCTACGAACATTATCAAGCACTCGATACAGAATTTTATAAGACCCATAGTACCGGTGATTTAATGAGTCGTATTACAGAAGACGTGAGTCGTGTAAGAATGTACACCGGTCCTTCTTTAATGTATTTAATCAACTTAGTTTCTTTGATTGGTTTTTGTTTATACAATATGTTTTCAAAAGATGTTCGACTGAGTTTGTATGTACTTTCTCCTTTGCCCATTTTAGCAATTACTATTTATTTAGTCAACAGTATTATCAATAAAAAGAGTGAGGAGATTCAGGGGCAATTATCAGATTTAACCACCAATGCACAAGAATCCTATTCTGGTATAAGAGTGATAAAATCTTTTGTACAAGAAAAAGCAATGTTGGGATTCTTTAAAGCCAATAGTGAACTATACCGCAAGAATGCAGTTGGCTTGGCGAAAGTGGAAGCTTTTTATACACCTACCATGGCGTTGATGATTGGGCTGAGTACTTTATTGACTATATATTTAGGCGGATTACAAGCCATTAAGGACCCAAGTCAGATAGGTACGATTGTAGAGTTTGTTATTTATATCAACATGTTGACTTTCCCAGTGAGTGCGATTGGTTGGACAGCAAGCATGATTCAAAGAGCTGCTGCTTCACAAAAAAGATTGAATGAATTTTTATCCATTGAACCAACCATTCAAAATAAGGGCACTCAAAAAATAGATCAAATAAAAGGGGATATCCAATTTAAGAATGTGGATTTTATCTATCCTCATTCTGGCATAAAGGCACTGAATAACTTTACATTAAACATTCAAGCTGGTCAAAAAGTGTTGATCCTTGGAAAAACGGGTTCTGGAAAATCTTCCATTGCACAAGTTTTAAATCGAATGAACCATGTGAATTTAGGAGAAGTGTCGGTTGATGGTCAACCAATTGAATTGATAGATACTTTGTCTTTAAGAAAACGTATTGGGTATGTTCAGCAGGATGTATTTTTATTCAGTGATTCGATCAAAAATAATATCCAGTTTGGCGTATTGTCTTCTGACGAAACCATCAAAGCAGCAGCGAAGTCGGCCCATATTTTAAATGAAATCGAACAATTACCAGCTGGATTTGAGACGATGGTGGGGGAGCGTGGTACCACATTAAGCGGGGGGCAAAAGCAAAGAATATCCATTGCTAGGGCATTAATAAAAGAACCAGACTTGTTTATTTTCGATGACTGCTTGAGTGCAGTGGATGCCAATACTGAAAAAACAATATTGGCAAATCTGAGTCGTCTGATGCAAGATAAAACGGCCTTATTTATCACACACCGTATCTTTTTTAATTTCCATTTTGACCTTATTATTTATATAGAGGATGGACATATCGCAGAATCAGGTACACACGAAAGTTTGTTAGCAAAACAGGGATTGTATGCCGAATTGTATCAAACTCAATTGAGCCAAAATCAAGAATAGTATTGGTTTAATGGGTTTTCTTGAATTTTTATTTAAAATTTTAAATTTTCATAAAGATTTTATATTTTAGCTATAGATTTTTCTTAACTAAAATTGATATTGTGGAATACGAAAACAACGACAAAAAGATTGAAAGTGTATTTAGTTCAAAAATTCGTGCAGGAAAAAGAAGAACTTATTTCTTTGATGTAAGAGCCACTAAGGGCAATGATTATTTCTTAACCATTACAGAAAGCAGAAAACGTTTTGATGACAATGGATATGATCGTTCTAAAATTTTCTTGTATAAAGAGGATTTTAATAAATTTTTAAAAGCATTGAATGAATCCTTAGATTATGTCAAAACAGAATTAATGCCTGATTTTGATTTTGATGCTTTCAACCATGAGTTTGATCCAGAAAATCCACCACAATATCCAAATAATTACCCTGCTGCTACGGAACCAATTGTTGAAGCAGTGCATCATTCAGTTATTCCTGAATCTCCGGTACCAACAATCCTGCCTGAAGTCGTTGAACCTACAGTTGAACCTAAAAGTACGCCTGAAGCTAGTGGCGATAATTTAAGTGGCGAGGAAGTAGATAAATGGTAATTGAAAAATAATGATGATAGGATTGCTTACAAAGTTTTTAGCATCCAGATACTACAACCATCATGACCAGAATTGCCCAATGATTTTGACAATCTATTGTAACCTAATTTTTCATACATCGTAACAGCATTAGAAAGTTCTGGCATTGTTTCAAGATACACTTGTGCATATCCATTTTCTTTTGCCCAAGCCATTGCTTTAAGCATCAATGCTTTTCCTAAGCCTGTACCTCTTGCAGTTGGAGCTAGATATAATTTCACCAATTCACAGGTTCCTGCTGGCAATCCTTCAGTTGGGAATATGCCACATCCTCCAACAAGAGCTCCATCTATTTCTGCTACATAATAAATGGATCCTGTAGTTTGAAACAATTCAAATAAATGATCGGTTGTTGGATCATAATAAACAGTACCAGGTTTATTGGCGCCAAATTCAGTCAATGCAGCACGAATCACCGCCGCTAAAGCAACATTGTCTCTTGTTTCAATCAATCTTAGGCTTTCCATTGCTTATATTGATTGATTAATCCATTGGTTGAACTATCATGT
>CALPJR020000202.1 GCA_943323935.2 Bifidobacterium breve | reverse complement strand
TAAAATAGACCCTATTTTAAGCCTTTTAAAAGGGCAAAATAAGCGCTATGAACGTTAACTTTGCCGGGATTAAATATTTTAACAAAAACTTTCATAATGACAACGGAGGAAATACTAAAAGCATTGAGTAATGTGCAAGAGCCAGACCTGGGAAAAGACTTAGTGACATTGAATATGATACAGGATGTAAAAATAGATGGTGATGCTGTTAGCTTTACAATTGTATTGACCACACCTGCTTGTCCAATGAAAGATTTGATGAAGAACGCTTCGGAAAATGCCATTAAATTATTGGTGAATCCAAAAGCACAGGTACAAGTCAATTTCACGTCCAATACAACCTCTTTGAGAAAAGACGAAAAGTCGGTCTTATCAAAAGTTAAAAATATCATTGCGGTAGTGAGTGGAAAAGGAGGGGTAGGTAAAAGTACGGTTGCTGCTAACCTGGCTTTAGCTTTGGCAGAAGGTGGCGCAAAAGTAGGATTGATGGACGCAGATATTTATGGTCCTAGTGTGCCTATCATGTTTGGAGTAAGAGGACAAAGACCAATGATGAAAGACGAAGGAGGAAAAGGGGTGATCATACCTTTGGATCAATACGGTATTAAAATAATGAGTATTGGATTATTAGTGGATGAAAAAGATGCCGTGGTATGGAGAGGTCCAATGGCAAGCAGTGCTATTCGCCAATTCATTACCGATGTAGATTGGGGTGAGCTTGATTATCTAGTGATTGATATGCCACCAGGTACAGGTGATATACATTTGACCATTATGCAAACCGTTCCTGTAACAGGTGTGGTGATTGTAACGACACCGCAACAAGTTGCTTTGGCGGATGCAAAAAAAGCAATCGCCATGTTTGGACAAGCGAATGTGAATGTACCCATTATTGGATTGGTAGAAAACATGGCTTATTTCACACCAGCAGAATTGCCAGAAAATAAATATTATTTATTTGGAAAAGAAGGAGGCCTTAAATTGGCTTCAGAATATGACCTGTCCTTTTTGGGTCAAATTCCTTTGGTGCAAAGTATAAGAGAAGGAGGAGACGAAGGGGTGCCTGCAATGGTTGGACAAGACACAGTCTCAAAAGATGCATTCAGAACTTTTGTGGGCAATGCAGTAAGACAAATTGCCATTCGAAATGCAAATTTACCTAAAACAGCAACCATCACAGTAGCACCATAATGGAAAAGAAAATCATCATAGCAATTGACGGCTTTTCATCCTGTGGAAAGAGTACCCTTGCCAAAGCAATGGCCAAGGCATTGGAATATGTTTTTGTTGATACGGGTGCTATGTATCGAGCTATCGCCTTGTATTTTTTAAGAAATAACATTGCATTCAATGATACAATCTCTATTGAAGCTGCATTGCATGCAATAGAATTGAGGTTTAAGTACAATAGTGTAAGTCAAAAAAGTGATATGTATTTAAATGGCGAAAATGTAGAGCAAGAAATTCGCGAAATGCAAGTGAGTCAAAAAGTGAGCGAAGTGGCATCAATTGCAGCGGTGAGAGATTTTGCAGTGGCACAGCAACAAGCAATGGGTATTGATAAAGGAATTGTGATGGATGGGAGAGATATTGGAACAGTCGTTTTTCCGAATGCAGAACTTAAATTATTTGTCACTGCAGATCCAGCAATTAGAATAGAGCGCAGGTACCAAGAATTGCTACAAACCAATCCAGCAATTCAAAAAGAAGAAGTAGCTGCAAATTTGCAACAAAGAGATTTAATGGATAGCACTAGAGCACATAGTCCACTCAAACAAGCAGAAGATGCTTTGGTTTTAGATAATACAAATTTAGATAGAGCGCAGCAGTTCGATCTTGCCATGCAGTGGGCCATGAATAAGATAAATTAATCCATCCAGCTTTCCTTTACTTTTTCAAATGCATCTTCTAGTTGGTAAAAGCTAAGAATTTTCTTGATAACAGCTTCTACCACAGTGTCAGGGCAACTTGCGCCACTTGTCATTAAAATTCGAATAGGATTTACATCAGGTAAGTAATTGTGCATTACTTCGGATTGTTTAGTTTTCCAATTGGTTTTTTCAATTTGATTGGCGTCTATAATTTTACTCACATCATCAATAAAATAAGTAGGTAATTTTCGTTCACATAATTCTACTAAGTGTGAACTATTGCTGCTATTTTTTCCACCCATCACAATGGCTAAATCAGCATCTGTTTCAAGTAGTCCAATCACTGCAGACTGATTGTCATTGGTGGCATAACAGAGCGTATCTCTTGTATCTGCAAAATGGGCAGGTAAATTTTCGGGTCCAAATTTGTTCAGTATGACTTGTTTAAGATAATCCGAAATTGCTTGCGTATCGGTGGCCAATTGAGTGGTTTGATTTACGACACCAACTTTATCTAAATGAATTGTAGGGTCAAATCCTGCAGAGAAACGGTTGATAAAAAAATCATAAAAATAAGCTGTAGGTAATTCGCCGCTAATAATTTTTCCTAAGACTTTTGTTTCTTCGATATCGTTTACAATTAAAGTGGGCGTATGTGCAGATGTGTGAGAAAAAGTGGCCCTTGTTTCTTCATGTTTTGGTTTCCCATGTATGATAATAGAGTACCCTTTTTGTGCTATTTGTTCACTACGATTCCAAACTTTTTCTACAAATGGACAAGTTGTATCATAGGATTCAATTGCAATACCCTTTGCTCTTAATTTCTCCTCTAATTCTAGTGTGGTGCCAAATGCTGGAATAATGACAATATCGTCTTTTGTCAATTCGGATAAAGGGATTAATTCTTTCCCCAAAGTATCTTGTAAAAATTGCACCCCTTTGCTTGTCAAGTCATTGTTCACTTGAGGATTATGAATCATCTCACTCAATAAAAAAATTCTTTTGCCCTTATTTTCCTCAATGGTTCTATAGGCAATATCAATGGCATTTTCTACCCCATAACAAAATCCAAAATGCCTGGCTAAATAGATTTTAACCTTGCCAAAGTCTAGTTCAGTAGGGGTGAAATCCTTTTTGAGCTTATCGTCCGATTTGCGCTTTTGTTTAATGGCAACAATTAGTGGGCTTCTGTAGCCTGAAGGCACTTCAAAATTTTTCATCTATTTCGATATTAACGTCTACAAAAGTACAATCTTCGTTGCTTTTTCCCCTATTTTAATTTAGTGCTTGTATCTTTGC
>CALPJR020000201.1 GCA_943323935.2 Bifidobacterium breve | reverse complement strand
GACGTAATGTAATTTACAGACAAAGACAAGCGATTGTTTTCATGGTATCTGAAGACTAAGATTCAAACAGATTCAATATAAAAAGGCTCCCAATTGGGAGCCTTTTTTGTGTAATTTTGTATCCATGCAAAGTACATTAAGCAACTGGAATGACACGATTGTAGCACTCGCTACAGCACCCGGATTAGGCGCCATAGCGGTGATAAGACTGAGTGGACCAGAGGCCATCCATATTGTCAATGCAGTATTTGAAAAAAAAGATTTAACCAAGCAGGCTTCGCATACAGTGCATTTTGGAAAATTAATGGACAAGGGCTTGGTGCTGGATGAAGTTGTAGCAAGTATTTACAGAGCGCCTAAGTCTTACACAGGCGAAGAAGTAGTAGAAATTTCATGTCACGGTTCTCCATTTATACAGGATTCGATTTTACAATTGATGATTGAGAAAGGCGCTCGAATGGCTAAGCCAGGAGAGTTTACACAACGCGCTTTCTTAAATGCCAAATTAGATTTAACACAAGCCGAAGCAGTAGCAGATTTAATTGCAAGCAATACAGAGGCAGCAAGAAAAACCGCATTGCATAATTTAAAAGGTGGCTTCTCCAATGACCTGCAGTTAATGCGTGAAAAATTAATTAAGTTTTCGGCTTTGATAGAATTAGAATTAGATTTCTCTCAGGAGGATGTCGCTTTTGCAAATAAAAAAGAGTTAGAAAATTTAGTGCATCAATTGCAATTAAGAACCCAAGAATTGTACGACTCATTTAAATTAGGCAATGCCATCAAAAATGGAGTACAAGTAGCCATTGTTGGAAAACCCAATGCAGGAAAATCTACTTTATTAAATGCTTTATTAAATGATAATCGTGCCTTAGTCAGCGATATACCTGGCACTACTAGAGATACGGTCGAAGAGTATATCAATATTCAAGGCGTTTTATATAAATTAATTGACACCGCAGGTATTAGGATGCAAACGGAAGATTCGATTGAGCAAATGGGCATCGAAAAAAGTAGGGAAAAAATTCAAGAAGCAGATATTGTGGTTGCATTATTTGATGCAAGCAATCATTCCATATCCGCCATTCAAGCTTGGCAGTCCGATATTGGTGTTGCAATGGATAAATTAATTTTAGTAGGCAATAAAATTGACCTTGCCTTAGATCAATCTATTCAAACAGATCCTGCGTTTAAAGAAGTCTTATTTATCTCTGCTAAAAACAAAGAAAATATTGGCGCATTAGAAAATGCCTTGAATCAGAAAGTAGTGGGGGATGGATTGAATAAAGAAGGTACGATTGTTACTAATGCAAGACATGTGGCTTCTTTAAAAAAATTAATGCTTGCCTTGAATGATATAGAAACAGGGTTAATACAAAATGTAACTGGAGACTTACTGGCATTGGATATTCGTCAAGCATTACATTACTTAGGAACAATCACCGGAGAAATTACCAACGAAGATCAATTGGATTTTATATTTTCTAAATTTTGTATTGGCAAGTAAAGTTGAATTGCTTACATAGATTTCCCTTCTATAAATCTTGCATCTACAGTTAGTTCAGACAAGGTTTTTCCTCCTTTAATATTTGCAAGCATTTGCACAAATGCTAGTTTGCCTAATTCATAGCCACTCGTCTCTACATAACTAATTACAGGATGGTATAAACTTGGAATAAATCCATTGCTAATACTAATGACACCAATTTCATTTGGAACTTTTATATTATGCGCTTGAATGGATTTCATCACACCAATTAAAATCTCATCTGTCATAGCAAACACGGTGTCAAATTTTTGTGTTTTATTATAATGTTTATCAAATGCAGCTTCAGCTTCTGCAGAGCTATGGGTGTTGATATAAGTGCAATATGTTTTAGCGGCATACTTTTCCATGAATTGTTGAAAAGCTTGTTTTCGTTTTTGACTGATAGATAGTGCAGGGTCACCAAAAATTGCTAACACACGTTTAGCACCTCTTTCAATAATTTTTTCTGCAGCAATGACGGCACATCTTTCATCCGCCATTCGCACTTTAGTGTATTTATTATCTTTTGGAACAATATCAAAAAAGACAACAGGGATATCTCTATCACTCATTTTTTCATAGACTTCTAAATTTTGTGTATGTGCAGATAAACATGCAAAAACACCAGATACTCTATTTTGTCTAAAAATTTTTAAGTTATTCAGTTCGTTTTCGGTGTTGTTGCTTGATTGCAAGATCATCAATGCATAACCGTTTTTTCTACTTTCTTCTTCTATCGCAGCAATAAAACTATCATAAAACAAATTCGCAATAGCAGGAACAATCACGCCAAAAATTTTACTACTCTGCGTTCTTAATTGAATGGCATAAGCATTCGGCTCATAATCAAGGCTATTTGCAAGTGCATGTACTTTCTCTTTTGTAGCTGTTGAAATATCTGGATGATCTTTCAATGCCCTAGACACAGTGGAAATACTGAGCTGCAATTGTTGGGCCAATAATTTAAGGGTTGTGTTCATCATAACATGAAAGCGTTATAAAGTTCAATTTAAGGAAAATTAACACAAAATTTACCGCAATCGTTTGCATAAATCAATTATTTTTTTAATATAGAACCATTTCTAAAAGGATGGAATGGGGTGCTTAATGGCCAAAGAATCAAGCTATTGTTGATTCTTATGCGATTTACAGGGGTTAAATTGAGGCGAAAAACAAACATTTGTCATCCATCCCCCCAAAAAGTTAAAAATTATTTAACAAAAAAGATGTTTCATATCAAAAATGTGTATTTTGTAACCGCTTATTAAACCAATAAACTGCCAATTATGAATTTTTCAAAAATTGTTAAGTCCTCTATTTTAGGACTGTTTCTTGGCTTGCTTGCAATCAATGCACAAGCACAGAACAAAACAGTTACAGGTAAGGTGTTAGATGCTAAAGACGGTTCTCCAATCGCTTCAGCATCTGTTGTTGCTAAAGGAACTTCAACAGGCGCGAAAACTGCGGCTGATGGAACTTTTGCTATCACAGTACCTTCTTCTGTAACAAAATTAGTTGTTTCAACTGTAGGTTATTCTTCTAAAGAAGTAGCTGCAGAAGGAAACGTAACAGTATCATTAAATCAAACAAGCGAGCAATTGAATGAAGTTGTTGTTGTTGGTTATGGTACTCGTAAAGTAAAAGATGCGACT
>CALPJR020000200.1 GCA_943323935.2 Bifidobacterium breve | reverse complement strand
TTCATAACCTAATTTTTATAGTTGATGTTTTAAATCTGATAATACATTTTCAATGGTCCAGTCTAATTTTTGTTTTAATGGTGCTTTTCTTTGTGCACAATTTTCGGCCAAACAAATGGGGCAACTGTAAGACATACATCCATCTGTGTGCACAAAAAATTCAATACTTGCACCAAATTTGTTCTTGATTAAATTCGTAAATTCTTCTACTACTTGGTGTGCTTCGTTCACATTTAGAAACCAAGGCACAGTTAGATGGCAGTCAATATGCATTAAGCTACCGTACTTAATTACCCTTAAATTATGTAAATCCACCCATTGTACATTTCTATTTTTATTGAGTTCACTCACGACCTCTTCTAATAATGCAATATCGGCTTCGTCCATGATACCAGCTAATGAAGCTCTAATGATTTTATAACCATTGTATATAATCCAAAAGCTCATTAAAATGGCAAGTACGGCATCTATTCCGGTGATATTGGTAAGTAGTACAATCCCAATCCCTATGGACACTGCAAAAGTTGTAAAGCTATCTAAAATCAAATGTTGTCCACTAGACACCAATGCAAGAGATTTATTTTTGGTGCCCATTTTTTTTGCAATCAATCCTGCAAATAAATTTAAAAAAGCGGTGACAAGTAAAACCCATAAGCCGTTGTCAAGACTATGCAACTCAGAAGGTTTAAAAATGGCATTGATTGATTCGTAAAAAATAATTAGACCTGCAGCAATGATCAAACTCCCCTCGAATGCTGCTGAAATAAATTCAGCCTTTCCATGCCCATAAGGATGCTCTTTGTCTTTGGGCTTAGATGCAACGTATAAACTATATAATCCAATAGCGCCAGCCAATACATTGACAATGCTCTCCAATGCATCCGATAATACAGAGAGGGAGTGTGTCATGAAATAGGCGACAAACTTTAATACAAAAAGAATGACACTTAAGGAAGTGACATAGAACTGTATTTTTAAATTCTGTTTAGCTGCTTGCAATGGAATGAATTAGAAGTGAATTAAAAATGAATTAGAATTTAAGTGGGTTGTACCTTTCTTCTACAAATTTCCAGTTGACAAGGTTCCACCAATTGTTGATATAATCCGCTCTTTTATTTTGGTATTTTAAATAGTAAGCATGCTCCCATACATCCAGTCCTAACAAAGGGTATCCTTTTGTTTCCGCAATATCCATTACTGGATTGTCTTGGTTTGGTGTAGAACAAATTGCTAATTCACCTTTTTCATTCACAATCAACCAAACCCATCCACTTCCGAATCTATTTTTTGCTGCTTCTGTAAATACTTTTTGAAATTCGGTAAAACTGACAAAGGATTTTTCAATTGCTTTTGCTAAACTTCCTGTTGGGAGGGAAGCTGGTGCAGGTTGCATCGATTGCCAAAATAATTCATGGTTATAATGACCACCTGCATTGTTACGCATTTTTGTAGAGTACTTTGAGATGGATTCTAGTAAGTTGGTGATGGATGTAGTTTTTATATCTACCTTTTCTGCTACACAAGCATCATTTAAATTTTTAGTATATCCAGCTGCATGCTTTGTATGATGGATTTCCATCGTCATTGCATCTATGAATGGTTCTAAAGCATTGTACGCAAAAGGTAATGGCTGTTGTATATAATTCACCTCCTGACTCAATTGCAACCCGCCTAAGGTATGTATGATTGGCATACTCGCCATGGCAATACCTGCTTTGCCAGTTTGCTTAATAAACTGACGTCGACTGTTGTTTGAAATAGACATAGGATTATTTTTTAAAGTACTTCTGTAAAGTTACTTTAATTGGCTGTAAAAATCGGTAGTAAAATTCCTGGTTAAACAGCTGTGAATCACGCATTGCCTTGTAGGTTAAGAATAGGCCAACGGGGATTAAAAACAGACTAGACAACCACATGCCAGCATACACCGACCATTGTCCAGACTTAGCTAGTTTCTCGCCAAAATTATTGAGTAAGAAAAAGACAACAAAAAACGCAATCGCCGAAACCATTGGAGCGCCTAAGCCTCCTTTTCTGATAATTGCACCCAATGGGGCGCCAATTAAAAACAAGACAATACATGCAAAGGAGAGTGTGAATTTACGATGCCATTCAATTGCGTGCATTGTTTCGGCATGTTGCTGCTCCTTGTAAATAGTTACTAAACTGGCTAAGTTATTTTGAAGCGACTGAAATTGGTATCCCGCAGACTCTACTACCGACATCTTTTCTTCTGCTGGTAACAAATCTTTAAAACTTTTTTGATCAGTCACTTTGACTTTTTTATAAAGTTGAGTACTGTCCTTTAATAACATGAATTTTAAATAGGGATAGATTTCTATAGTGGCTTTCTTGATGAAAAAACTATCCATGGATTGTATAGAGTCTATTGCTTTGCCTAATTGCCTTACGCTTAACATTTTTGGATCATAAAATACATCTGCAGTTTTGTTCATCTGAAAACTTTTCAGGTCAAAAACTTTTTTGTATTCTTTAAAATTAAGTCGCGTAAACTCTGTGTTGGTTGTAGCCCTATATCCTTTTTCTTGATAACGCCAGCCATTGTATAAAATAAATTCCAAAAACTTTTTATCAGGTGTAACACGCATCACACCTGACTTTGCCATGATCATATTGTCTTGTAATCCAAATCTTTTCTCAAAAATAACAATATCATTGATCACACTATCATTGGACTCCTTCTTGCCTAGTTTGATCACATACCCATCAATTTTATCATAAAAAATACCTTCCTTTAAGTCAATGGCAGGCTTGGAAACAATGATTTCATATTTCAAAGTGGTGAGCCGCATTTGAGATACAGGAATAATATTATTGGCTAATAAAAAAGCGATACCTGCAAGGCCAATGGCAAAAATAAAAAGTGGACGCATGAAACGAATCAGTGGAATGCCTGCTGACTTAATGGCGATTAATTCAAAACTTTCACCCAAATTCCCAAATGTCATGATAGAAGAGAATAGCAATGCCAATGGAATAGCTGTGGTTAACATGCTAATAGAGACTAGTCCAACTAATTTTAAAATAATGAAGGTATCCAATCCCTTTCCTACCAAGTCGTCTATGTAAAGCCAAAAGAATTGCATGGTCAGCACGAATATAGAAATAGTCAATGCTGCCAAAAAGGGTCCTATAAATGCCCTGAGAATTAGTATGTCTAAT
>CALPJR020000199.1 GCA_943323935.2 Bifidobacterium breve | reverse complement strand
TCAAATATAGGCCAGTATTGCTTGGTAGATTGATAGGCTAAAAAGCCAATCAAAATATAACAACAAATAAAAAAAATAGGATTGGACGCCCTAAATAGTATCAATTTATTTTGCATCTACAATCATAATGCAAAAATAGCGTCCTATACTTTCGGTAAATACTTATTTCCCAAGTATAAAAATAACTAATTTCTTATGCAGCTCTGGCTTATTATTTTTCCAATACTGTATGGTAGCTGTTTTGATCGACTCAGTTGGACCGGTGATGTCCACAGCAATACAGAGTTGCGTGTTAGGATGACATGTTTGAAGGATGGCTTCTAATAACTGATTATTTCTGTAAGGGGTTTCAATAAACAATTGCGCAATGCCATTGCTTGTCACAATTTGTTCTAATTGCTGAATTTTCTTTTTTCTTTCTGTCGCATCAATTGGTAAGTAGCCATTGAATGTAAATCCTTGTCCATTAAATCCGCTTGCCATTAAAGACAATAAGATAGAGGATGGTCCCATATAAGGTTTCACTGTCGCACCTAATTGCTGCGCTGCGCTCACCAATAGCTGTCCTGGGTCTGCAATCCCTGCACAGCCTGCTTCTGAGACAATGCCAATTGTTTTTCCTGATTTCAAAATTTGAATAAAATTATTGATCTGTGCTTCTTCTACTTGGTGAATGGTAAACCACTGGTAATTGTCAATCACCATCTCTTTCCATATTTTTTTAAAATACCTTCTGGTTGTTTTTTCATTTTCTACAAAAAACACATCACATGATTTGATCCATTGATCGACATCTCTTGGAATGGCTTCCCAGCCCTCCTCATGCAATAACATAGGTAACAATAATACTTTTCCTAGTGCTTCCTTCATGATTCAGTTTCTTTAATTTCTTGTGTATTCAAATGTGCAGCAACCAATGCATAAAATGGTGCACAGATCCATCCAATCATTGGAAGTAAATGCAAAAGATAAAATACAATGCCATTTCCTGTTGGAAGCCCTTTATGACTATTTAGATATGCAGCAGCAAAATTTCTATTATGTTTTTCTGTAGCCAAACCAAAATCCATCATGGCAAATCCAAGAAAATAGCTTTCCATTAAAATCGTAAACAATGGTGTAAACCAGCCTACAACAGGCAAGGTACAAACTAAGACAATAGGTATTAGATACACTGTCTGCCAAAGCATATTGTTTAAATTGACTACAACAGACCTCATGACTAATTTGAAATAGTCTTCCTTATTCAATATAAACGGAATCGATGCTTGTATTGCGACAATACGTAAATGCAAATAAGCAAATAGCGGCGCGAAAAAGATTAAAAAAAGATACTTGAATAAAGCAAAGTAAAAAAGTAGTAAAGTAAACCAGAGCCAGAAACTACCCATGGTGATAAAAAATCCAAGCCAATTGCTATTCAAGCTATCAATGAATGCTTTCAGTCCCGTTTTTAAGATGATAGACTCAATGAATAAACTTGATGTTTGTCCAAAATAGTTCATGCCAATGATCAACAAAGTCGTGTAGATGATTCCAGGAATAACCATCCATTTCCATAATTTATGTGTTAAAATAAATTGATGGGCTAAAAAGTAAGCGCGTATGGATAAAATCAGTTCTTTTAGCAATGCTTCGTATTTGGGATAAAGATACGAACGAACCGGGACCTATGATTGCATTTTAGTACCAAATGCAAGATCTCCAGCGTCGCCTAAACCTGGCACGATATAGCTCTTGTCATTTAAAATAGGATCAATTGCAGCACACCAGATTGGAGTATCGGCGCCCAATTCTTTTTCTACATGCTCAATACCTTTCTGACTAGCAATCGTCACAACAATATGAATTTGCGCTGGGGTATATGTTTTTTGTATCGCTTGAATGGTCTCCACTAAAGATGCGCCAGTAGCTAACATAGGATCACATAAAATTAAAACGCGCCCATTTAAGTTAGGGCAACTTAAGTATTCAAGACTGATTTCAAAACTACCATCTGGGTGGTGTTTTCTGTAAGCAGAGATGAATGCATTATCAGCTTTGTCAAAATAGTTTAACATGCCTTGGTGCAATGGCAGACCAGCTCTTAGGATGGTTGCCAATACGGGTTGCTCAGTTAATAATTGAGTTGGAGCAATGCCTAACGGAGTGGTGACTTCAACAGATTTAAACTGCAAGGTCTTGCTTAATTCATAAGCTGCTACTTCTCCAATACGTTCTATATTTCTTCTAAAACGCATTCTATCATTTTGCACATGTACATCTCTTAATTCTGCTACCCAATGATTTAGTAAACTATTATTTTTGCTTAAGTCAATGACCATATAATTTTTATTTCGTTATTGCTAAAATACCAATACTATAAAATTAATATAATTTAAATTGGTCTCCATCAAAAAGCCCAAGATCGCTCATTTTTATATGTGGGATCACTAATAAAGCCATAAAACTAAGGGTCATAAAGGGTGATCCAAGTTGGGTGCCTAATGCTTTGGCCATTTTATCAATTTCGATATAGTCATTAGCAACCTCGTATGGATCCTCAGTGCTCATTAATCCAGCAACAGGAAGACCAATGACTTTTGATAGTTCATTTTGCACGCAACTGATGCCGCCTTTTTCTTGCACGACTAAGTTGATTGCTTTTAAGATACTTTCGTCGTCTACACCAACTGCAATGATATTATGACTATCATGTGCCACGGTAGAAGCAATAGCACCTGATTTAAATCCAAATGATTGAATGAGTCCAACTTTTGGTGTTGCTGCATGGTAACGATTGTATACCACCACTTTCAAAATATCTTTTTCGGTATCAGCTACAATCTTGTTGTCTATGATGCTTGGTTTAGTCCAAACCAAATTGGTAATCAATTGCCCGTCAATAGCATGTATCAAAGGCACCAAGCCGTCTTTGGATGGATATGCTGCAACAGGTAATTGAAGGTCTGATAAACTTATTGGATGCGCATTGAATTGATTGATGCTTGTTGCTTGAACAGGTTCGATCAAAGAATGCCC
This sequence comes from Bifidobacterium breve, assembly GCA_943323935.2. The sequence continues at coordinate 172 of CALPJR020000199.1, read as the reverse complement.
ATCCTTTGCCACCAATTGTCCATCAATATAAGTTTCCAGGACTTTAAAATTTGTAAGATCTTCTACCAATATTAAGTTTGCGGGATCATGCACCCTTGCGAACCCTGTTGGTAATTGATAATGTAATACTGGATTAATACAAGCTGTTCTTAAAACATTGAATACATTGATT
>CALPJR020000198.1 GCA_943323935.2 Bifidobacterium breve | reverse complement strand
GGATCGTTTTGAAATTTGGGATGCAAGTACTTATAAACAGCTCTTTGAGGATTTCTCTGCAGATGCATTTAGCACTCTAGCGCAGGAAGTAATGGCAGGTATTAAAAATCAAGATTAAGGAAGATGACTTACCCTACATCCAACTTAAACACAGATTACCATATACCTGTTTTATTTCAAGAAACCATTGCGCATCTAAATATCATACCTGATGGTATTTATGTAGATGCCACATTTGGAGGAGGAGGACATAGTAGAGGCATTTTATCAAAGTTGGGTCCGAAAGGAAAACTCATTGCTTTTGATCAGGATGCAGATGCTAAGAAGAACCTACCAAATGATGATCGAATTGTTTTTATACCTGAAAATTTTAGGTACATACAACGATTCCTTCGCTTGAACAAAATTGAAAAAGTGGATGGTGTTTTAGCCGACTTAGGCGTAAGTAGCCATCAATTTGATGAAGGTTCAAGAGGTTTCTCTATTCGTTTTGACGGTCCCTTTGATATGAGAATGGATCAACGTCAAACAAGAACAGCAGCGCAAATTATAGAAAGCTATTCAGAAGCAGCACTACATAAAATGTTTGAGCAATATGGTGAAGTCACCAACGCTAAGACCCTAGCGAAACATATTGTCACACAAAGACGCCTAATGAAGTTATCTACCGTACAAGATTTTAAAACTTTAATAGCGTCTGTAGTAAAAGGAAATCCAAATAAATATTGGGCACAAGTGTTCCAGGCTATCCGAATGGAAGTGAATGAAGAGATGATTGTGTTGAATGAATTTTTAGCACAATTACCAGATCTTATGAATGTTGGTGGAAGAGCTGTGATTATTACATTCCACTCTATCGAAGATCGCATGGTAAAAAATGCATTCAAAGTAGGACCTGATGAAGACGATGTGACCAACCCGTTTCTTTCGATCAAGAAAGAAGTGCTTTGGAAGATCATAACAAAAAAACCTGTTGTGGCTTCTGAAAAAGAGATGAAAGAAAACAATCGAAGCAGAAGCGCAAAATTGCGCGCTGCCGAAAGAGTATAAACCGTATGTCCGTACCTGTAAAAAACAACTCTAAGTCTGCTATCATTGGCATACTTAATTACGAATGGATTGTTATGAACATTAGTTACTTTTTGTTCTTGGCAGTGATAGCGATACTCTATATCGCTAATGGACACTTGACGGATAAGTCGATCCGTAAAATTAATACCACAAAGAAGGAAATCAAGCAATTGCAATTTGAGTATAAAACACTTAAAGCAGATTTAATGCTTAAAAGTGAATCTGTCAATATTGAAAAAGCAATGGCACCCTATGGCTTACAAGTATCAAAGGAGATGTCTATACATATCCCTTTGGAAAAACGTTTTGATCTAGTCAACGAAAAAAATAAAGCCAAATAATGGATGTAAAACGCGACATACTGTGGAGAGTTTACTTAAGCTATATTTTAGTGGTAGTTGTTTGTCTTTTTATTTTAGCCAAAGCATTTTACATTCAACAAGTTCAAGGTGCTTATTGGAGAGGCTTAAGTGATAGCTTACACCAACGCATTGTTGAAATTCCTGCAGACAGAGGTACCATTTATAGTGAAGATGGACAGATGTTGAGTACCAATGTGCCTCAATTTGATATTTATATCGATTTTAGAGTGGAGCCATTGCATGAAAAAGGTGGCAAATCTTTTAGAGAAAATATTGATTCATTGAGTATTGCTTTAGCTGATTTATTTAATGATCAATCGGCAGGTACTTATAAAGATGGGTTAACGAAAGCTTTTGAGGCTAAAGAAGCCAATTATGAATTAAGAAAGAAGGTAGGCTATAAGCAGTATTTACAAATGGCTAAGTTTCCATTGTTCAGATTAGGAAGGTATAAGAGTGGTTTTATTGCACAAGAAAGAAATATTCGTTTGAATCCTTATCAAAATATGGCCTATAGGACCATTGGTTTAGCTAGAGATCAAAATAAAGTGGGCTTAGAATTGTCTTATGATACAGTATTGAATGGTCGTAATGGCAAGCAGTTGGTTCGAGCTATTGCAGGCGGCGTAACAGTTCCAGTACAAGAAGGAGAATTTGAAATTGAACCTGAAACAGGGAAAGATATTGTGAGCACGCTAGATGTATATATTCAAGAAGTGACCACCAATGCCTTGATGAAGATGATGATTGGTAATGAAGCACAACATGGTGTGGCCATGGTGATGGAAGTAAAAACAGGAAAGATCAAAGCGATCGCGAATTTGGGAAAGATCAGAGATGGTTTTTATGCAGAGGATCTAAATTATGCCATCACACCTTCTGAGCCAGGATCCACTTTTAAGTTGGTGACTTTACTGCAAGCTTTAGAAGATGGGAAAGTAACTTTAAATACTTCTATCAATTTAGAAGGCGGTGTTTGGCAGGTAGCAGGCAGAACCGTATATGATTCAGAAAAGCATGGAAAATTTCAAGCGACAGTGCTAGAAGCATTTGAAGAAAGTTCAAATGTAGGGATGGCAAAAATCGCAGTGAATAATTATACAAATAATCCAACAGCTTATTTCAAGCACCTTACAAGGTTAAGATTGGATTCTATGTCAGGTATTGATTTGGTTGGAGAACGTCGTCCTCAAATTACCCGACCTGGCGATCAATTATGGGGGCCTACCACTTTACCTTGGATGGCATTTGGTTATAATATTGCGATTGCGCCAATTCAAACTTTGAATTTGTACAATATGGTGGCCAACAATGGTGTGATGATGCGTCCTTACTTAGTGAATAGCATTCAAGAGGAAGGCAGGATCATTAAAACGATTACGCCAAAAGTGTACAATGCAAATGTGTATAGTCCAGCAACCATTAAAGCTGCACAAATTGCTTTAGAAGGGGTTTGCATTAATGGCACAGGTAAAACTTTATTTAAAAATAGTCCTTATAAAGTAGCAGGTAAAACAGGAACGGCCTTAGTTGCAAACGGAAATAAGGGGTATTCAGATAAAATTTATCAATCTTCTTTTGCAGGTTATTTCCCTGCAGACAATCCTCAATATACGATTGTAGTTATCATTAAAAATAAACCACATGCTTATCCATTCTATGGTGCATCTGTGGCAGGTCCTGTATTTAAAGAGATTGCCGATAGGTTGTATGTTACCTATATCCAAAATAAAATTGACAAAGCACCTAATTTTAATTTAAAAGATTCTCAATTAT
>CALPJR020000197.1 GCA_943323935.2 Bifidobacterium breve | reverse complement strand
GATGCTGCATTCTTATCTGGATTAAATAAAATTCAAACATCGCACAAAGCCGCTGCACAAACAGCTTGGAAACCAAAGCACGTGTTTCATTATATACAATCCAGAAATTTACAACCAAATTTTGTAGTGGATATAAGTGCTTTCATGGATAAGAAGATGGAATCTATCATGGCACATGCTTCACAATTTTATAATCCAAATTCAAACGAACCGAATACTTTTATTTCAAGTGATTCTTTTTTAGAATTCATAAAAGGACGTGCGAAAGAATTAGGTCAACAAATTGGGGTAGCCTATGCAGAAGGATTTATTTCTGAGAAGATGCTTGGTATACATAGTTTTGATGGATTGATACAAAAAACAACATAATAAATACTTTTTAAAGACATAATATGGCAATCGTAAAAGTTGGTTTAGTACAAATGTCTTGTACGGCAGATGTAGCAGCAAATAAAGCAAAAGCAATCTCAAAAATCAGAGAAACTGCAAAGCAAGGTGCGCAAATTATTTGTTTACAAGAATTGTATACATCCCTCTATTTCTGTGATGTAGAAGCGTATGAAAATTTTAAATTAGCAGAACCCATTCCTGGTAAAACAACAGATGAATTGTCTTTGTTGTCAAAAGAATTAAATGTGGTGATCATAGCTTCTTTATTTGAAAAAAGAGCAGAAGGCCTATATCATAATACCACAGCCGTATTGGATGCAGATGGAACTTATTTAGGTAAGTATCGTAAAATGCATATTCCTGATGATCCTGCTTATTATGAAAAATTTTATTTTACCCCAGGCGATTTAGGGTACAAGGTTTTCAAAACTAAATTTGCTACTATTGGCGTATTGATTTGTTGGGATCAATGGTATCCAGAAGCTGCAAGAATTACAAGTTTAATGGGCGCCGAAATGTTATTTTATCCAACCGCAATTGGATGGGCAACTGCACAAGACGAAGCAACCAATACAGAACAATACAATGCATGGCAAACAATCCAAAGAAGTCATGCTGTGGCCAACGGTGTTCCAGTCATTAGTGTGAATCGTGTTGGATTAGAACAAGATGGATTGATGCAATTTTGGGGAGGAAGTTTTGTAAGTAATCCATTTGGAACTTTATTGTACAAAGCATCTCATGATCAAGAAGAAATTGCAGTGGTGGATATTGATACTGAAAAATCGGATAGTTATAGAACGCATTGGCCGTTCTTGCGTGATCGACGAATTGATTCTTACGAACCCATCACAAAAAGATATCTAGACGATGAGCAATAGTATGGATCAAAATATACAAGAAGCGATATTGAATGGAGCAACCCCAAAATCCTTGGGCTATACTTTTCCTGCTGAGTTTGCAAAGCAAGATGCGACATGGTTAAGTTGGCCACATAAAGAGGCTAGTTGGCCTGGTAAATTAGATAGTATCTATCCATCTTATATAGAATTCATCAAAATTTTGACCTTGTCACAAAGGGTTTGCATCAATGTGGTGGATACTACAATGCAAGCCACTGCAACAAAGATGATGGAAGCTTTGAAAGTTGATTTATCGAAGGTTCAATTTTATATACATCCCACCAACGATGCTTGGTGTAGAGATCATGGACCAAGTTTTTTAATTGGGAATCATCCCGATGCGCCTAAGGCCATTGTGGATTGGAATATCAACGCATGGGGTGGAAAATATCCGCCTTATGATTTAGATGATGTCATTCCAACGCGTATTGCGGAAGCATTGAATTTACCAGTATTTTATCCAAGTATTATCATGGAAGGTGGGTCGGTTGATTTTAATGGAGCGGGCACCGTGATGACTTCTAAGTGTTGTTTGTTAAATGAAAATAGAAATCCGCATTTAAATCAAACACAAATCGAACAATACCTTTGTGATTACTATGGTATAGACCAAGTCTTATGGGTATCTGAAGGCATTGTTGGAGATGATACGGATGGACATATAGACGACACCGTTCGTTTTGTGAATGAAGACACAGTGGTGACAGTGGTTGAAGCGAATAAGGATTCTGAAAATTATACATTATTACAAGACAATTTAAGAGAGTTGCAACAAATGCGTTTGACCAATGGAAAGCAATTAAATATTGTTGAATTACCGATGCCTGCAGACGTGATTTACGAAGACCAGTTCCTGCCTGCTTCTTATGCCAATTTTTATATTAGCAATGCGCATGTGGTGGTGCCAACCTTTCGTTGTGATAGGGATGATAAAGCAATGCAAATTATTCAGGATTGTTTTCCAACAAGAACAGTTGTAGGAATTGATTCAACGGATATTATTTGGGGATTAGGTAGTTTTCATTGTTTAAGTCAACAAGAGCCATCAACAAAATAAAGTCTAGAAAATTATTTTTTTAAAATATACAAATCAGGTTTATGCGTATAAAAATATTGACCATGTTGATGCTCGTTATCGGCATTTATGCCTGTAGCAGTTTCCCTTATACAAAAACGAATCGTCAATATATTCGACAAGCTAAAATACAATCTAAAAAACTAGCATTGTCTCCCGATAAACAATCCGAGAATCAATTACCCCTTGCACAAAATTGGGTAGGCACTACCAATTTTGATTTACGTAAACCCAATTTTGTAGTCATCCACCATACTGCACAGAATTCATGTGAGCAAACCTTAAAAACTTTTACTTTAGAAAGAACAAAAGTAAGCGCGCACTATGTAATTTGTAAAGATGGTACCGTGCACCATATGTTGAATGATTATATGAGGGCTTGGCATGGCGGTATTGGAAGCTGGGGAAATAATACAGATCTTAACTCAAGTTCGATAGGTATTGAAATAGATAACAATGGTTTTGAACCATTTGAACAAGCGCAAATCAATAGCCTTTTACAATTGCTAGCACAACTTAAAAATAAATACCAAATTCCGGTAGATCATTTTATTGGACATAGTGATATTGCGCCAAGACGTAAAGTAGATCCCAATATCAATTTCCCATGGAAAACCTTAGCTAATTTAGGCTATGGTATTTGGTTTGAACCAGATCCAAACATTCAACTTCAGTCAGGTTTAACTATCAAACAGGCTTTGAGTTTAGTGGGTTATGAAACCAAAGACAGCATTGCTGCGATACTTGCATTTAAGCGTCATTTTAGACAAGACAGCTCCCGTTTAATGAATCAAGCAGATAGTTCGGTTTTGTCTCAACTAATTCAAGCAAAGCTTTCTAATTAAT
>CALPJR020000196.1 GCA_943323935.2 Bifidobacterium breve | reverse complement strand
TGTTTTTTCTTTAATTCCAAACTAAGGCGATTGGCACTTACAAAGCCAATCTCATAGCCAGAGAAAAAACCAATTAAAATTACAGAAGCAACAATAGCAAAAATCATAGTTTGTTTTTAAGTGAAAAATACCTGTTTACCACTCTGGTAGTAAGGGTTTAGTATCAATGATGCCCTCAATTTGAGTCATTATTTCTGGCGTCAATAAGGTAGCAGTTTCAAGTGCTGTTAAATTATCTAATAATTGATTTTTATTGGTCGCGCCTAATATCGCAGTAGACACATTTGGATTTTTAATACACCATGCAATACTCAATGACGCAGTACTCACTTTCAAGGCTTTTGCTAAAGCGCCCAATTGTTTTACTTTCTCAATTTTATTCTGCATTAACATTCTGTCTCTTAACCATTCATAACCTTCAATCTGCATTCTTGATCCCTCTGGTATACCATCGTTGTACTTGCCAGTTAATAATCCAGAAGCCAAAGGACTCCAAATGGTCGTACCCAAACCTACATTTTTAAAGATCTCTACAAATTCATTTTCCATTTTATTGCGCTCAAACATATTGTATTGAGGTTGTTCCATAGATGGGCCAATCAATCTATATTTTTCTGCAACTCTATGTGCTTCCATGATCTCTACGCCACTCCATTCGCTAGTACCCCAATACAAAATTTTTCCTTGTTGTATTAAAGTGTTCATGGTCTGCACTACTTCTTCGATTGGACTCGATTTGTCGGGACGATGACAAAAATATAAATCTAGGTAATCTGTTTGCAGTCTTTGTAATGCCTCATGACATGCTTCAGTTAAATGCTTTCTACTTAATCCTGTTTGGTTAGGCTTATTCGCTTTTCCTCTCCATCCAAAATAAGCTTTGGAAGATAAAACGATCGATGTTCTATCCCATTTTTTTTGACTTAAAATACGTCCCATCATCTTCTCGCTTTCTCCAGCTGCATAGACTTCTGCATTGTCAAAAAAGTTCACACCTGCATCGTAAGCAATGCCCATTAATTCATCCGCTACACGGTCGTCTATTTGCTTATGAAATGTCACCCAGCTTCCGAAACTTAATGTGCTTAATTGAAGCCCTGTTTTACCCATTTTCCTATATTCCATCTGCTTTATTTTAAGGGTTTAAGCTACTGCTATCTTGAATGATGGCATAACTGTTTGCTTGTGGTTTAAAGATACGAATGTCTGTCAAATTTTGATTGGCTTCTAGTCCCTTACCATAAATTTTGGCCAATGGACTGTGTTGCTTCACCACGACATCTTGTTCGGTATAAAACTTGCCTGTGTTTTGATCCCAATACATTTCCTTACACCATAAGGTATCACCAAGGGTGTTGAAAATAACTACGTCCTCTTTTAAGTATACAATATTTTCTGTCTCTTTATATTTTGCATATTTAGCAGACAACTGACTCTCTATTTGATTGCTATCTTTATAAAAGTCTACATGGATAGATTGAGGAAACTCAATCATTTTACTACTATCTTCTAAATAACGATTCATCAAGGGCGCTGTTAATTTTGCACCTATTTTGCCATCATTACTTACATAAATCGCAACATCTTTCCCAACATCTATTCCGCTAACCCTTGCGCCTAATGCTTTTACAGCATCTACATCATTTTCACATGCAGCCATAAAAAAGCAGCTACTCAAACAAGCAACTGCTATTTTAAATATTTTATGATGCGTTGTATTAATCATATTTACGTTTATTGAACCAAACGTCGCTTAAACTATATCCCACTGTAAATTGAGCAAAATTTTCTTTGAAATTAGATGCGCCTCCACCTCTACGCCCTACTTGTAAAGCTAGATTCAATAAGGTGAATTGGTAATCATAAGAACGGTATTTTCTGATAGGTAAGCCTAAGCCCATTGTCAATCCGTTTACATTTAAGCCAATGTTGTTGATGTTGATATAATCATTGCCGCTAAAGACTCCAAGTCGATAGGTAACAGTAGACCAATAACTTTCAAAAGTAAATGGATTAGGAGTTAATTGTGCACCAGCGCGAAACATAGTGGCATTGCGTACTTGATCTGCTACGCCATAAAATTTATAACCATCCTTCCAGTTGGACTGATTCAGTTCAATACCAATCACCCATTGGTCATAGCTGCCTCTCACAGTGGTGATTTTTTTATGTAAAGCAATACCTGCTGTCATAGTACTAGGTAGTTCAACTTTACCCCTAATATTTTTTTGAAATAATGCAGTATCAACAGGAATTTCTTGTGAAGCTGTAAATGTGCCATTCGATCTTAAAATATCTTGCTTCCCACTTAATCTTTGATCAAGTGTATAAGTGCCGCCGTAGCTAAGCGCATACTCTGTTTTGTCTTTTGTAACTGAATTGGTTGAACTTGATAAGGGGAATTCTCCCTGTACCCCAAGGTTTAAAAACACACCACCAAAACTTGTATTGGTGCTAGAGAGTGATTGATAAAAATAAGTTGAATCACTATTAAATAAGAGCGCCTTTACTACATCTATTTTTTTTCTGCCTAAATTATATCCCGTGTTCATACCAATACTTAAATACTTCCAACTTTTACCTACTCCAAGAAAGACTTGATTGATGCCACCTTCGCCTTTGTAGTTGGTGTAGATAGAATCGCCGATTTTAGGGTCATACAAAAAATCATTCACTGAATAATTAATTTGTGTCAGTGGTCTTAATCCAAATGCAAATCCGATTTTTTTTGCTTTACTAATTGGCACACCTACTACAATATAGTTGGGTATCAAATAAGTTGATTTTTCTTTTCCTGCAGGCGTTGTTCTTTTAAGATTGATATTGCTTAAGTTCATGCCAATATCAAATGTGGTCATATAGATACCTCCGTATGAAGCGGGATTGTTAAAATTAATGCTTTGTCCAAAAGCCCCATTCATATTGGGCGTGTATGCCGCAGTTAATCCACCCATAGCTTGGTTCGCAGCATTTTGGCTGTTATAAACTTCGTTACCTACGCCAAATCTCGAAAACGGGGAATTGATCTGAGCCTTTAATGGGGCAATAAAACAGAAAAGTCCAATGAAGGGGGTTAACCTAAGTATTTTTTTCACTAATCGCATATAATCCTTTGTATATTAAATTTGGGTCGGCAAATATCCTTCTTTTTAAGTGAGGTACAAAATAACTAAGGTCTCCACCGGTTAATAGGGCGTTAAATTTGCTGTATTTGGCCT
>CALPJR020000195.1 GCA_943323935.2 Bifidobacterium breve | reverse complement strand
TTAGAACACTGTGCTGGTGGTTTTAGTTTTACTTCCTCCCATGCAGCCAATCATTTTGGGTTAGCTATATTTATTTTTATGACATGGGGCATAACGCAACAAAGATATACAAAATTCTTTTTTGTTTGGGCGGGCATCATTGCTTTCGCGCAAATCTATGTTGGGGTGCATTACCCATTGGATATTGTTGGTGGCGCCATCATTGGATTGATCTCGGGGTATGGCATGGCAAAGGCTTATTTAAAATGGGCAGGTCCAATGGAATTGAAGTAAAAATCTAAGATGCTAATAATAAAAATGGGTGCTATTACGCTAATTTATAAAAATGAATAAAAATACATTCTGGCTTTTTCTCGCTGCAATAATAGGCATTCATTTGGTTGGGGTATTTTGTATTCCCTTAATGGATATCGATGCAGCACAATATGCGTCTATCAGTAGAGAGATGTTAGAACGTAATAGCTTTCTTCAAATATATGATCTTGGAAAAGATTATTTAGACAAACCCCCAATGCTTTTCTGGTTGTCGGCATTGTCTATGAAAATTTTTGGCATCTATGATTGGGCTTATAGATTGCCTTCTTTTATTTTTTTATTACTTGCTTTGTATGCTACTTTTAAATTTGCACAATTAAAGTACAATCAAAAGGTAGCAGAATTAGCTGTATTAATTTTAGCAAGTTGTCAAGCCTTCTTTTTAATCGCCCATGATGTAAGAACAGATACCATGTTGATGGGATGGGTAGCTCTAAGTATTTGGTTGATTGCAAAATGGGCGTCTTCTAATAACTTGAAAGACTTTGTTTGGGCCATGGTAGCCATTGCAGGGGGCATGATGACCAAGGGGCCTATCGCTTTGGTAGTGCCTGTTTTAGCTTTTGCGCCACAATGGTTTTTTGAAAAAAAATGGGCTTATTTTTTCAAACCAATTTACCTATTAGGCATATTGATCATTGGCATTTTATTGATACCCATGAGTTGGGGATTGTACCAACAGTTTGATTTACATCCTGGTAAATTAATTAACAATATACCCATACAATCAGGGTTGAGGTTTTATTATTGGACCCAAAGTTTTGGCAGGTATACAGGGGAGAATTATTACCATGAGATGAGCTATCCTACCTTCCTTTTGGAGAATATGTTATGGAGTTTTTTACCTTGGATTTTTATTTTTATCTGGGCTTTTATAGTAAAGGGTATCACCATTTTTAAGGAAGGATTATTTAATGTACAAACAGAAAGAATTAGTTTTTTTGGATTTTTATTGACTTATTTAGTGTTGTCCAGAAGCCAGGCACAATTGCCACATTATATTTTTGTGGTATTCCCATTGGCTGCGATCCTTACTGCAGCGCATATGGGTGCTTTGTTAGAACAAGCGGATCGTTTGCATAAATGGATTAAATGGTTTTTCGGTTTCCATCTATTTATTTTTCTGATTTTATTGGTTGCGATGGTTTTAATCATTAAAATACCATTTGGAATAATGGATGGTCCATGGGGTCTTTGGATATTTTTTGGAACAATCATATTCATGATAAATATTGGGCCAAAGCAACAAAGCTATATCCAAAGATGGATCAATATGAGTCTTGTATTAATGATTGGATTAAACTTGATTTTAAATAGTTTCTTTTATCCTCATTTATTACAATACCAGTGGGGGAACGAATTGGCGAAGCAGGCGAAGGAAAAAAAATGGGACATTAAAACAGCTGCTTTGTATCAAATCCCAAATAGCAATGCCTTTCATTTTTATGGGCAGCATATTTTTCCTGTCATAAAAGATAGCAGTGCTTTAAAAGAAGGACAATTATTGGTGGTAGATGCTAAGCCAGCTCAACAATTAATGATGGATTTCCCAAACTCTACCATCTTGTATCAAGGCAACAGGTTCCACGTGACTTTATTGACATTAACTTTTTTAAATCCCCAAACAAGAGATAAGGATTTGACCCCTTATATATTGATGGAGTTGAAAAAATAAGTTAAATAATAATTTTTGAACTTCTAAAAAGTAACTTAACTTTTGAACTGTGTAATATCGATTACTAAAAATTAAATTGGGTCGTATTTTTAGGCGTCGTCAATTCGTAACTTTTTCTTATACCACCTACTGTGGTATGTAGAATATTAATTTGATTTGGGTCTATTCCAAATAAGATCTCACAAAAAACATTCAACTGCTTAAGCTGTTTAACTTCTTTGATTTCAAAATAACTCCAGGTACTTTCTTTCTGAATTTCATAGCCAACAAAGTCCATCTTATATTTAACACCGCCTGCTTGAAGTACTAATTTTTTCTGCATGTATAAGTTAATATACTTATTGGCCTGCTCTTTTTGATTCGCTTGGCTCAAATCTAATTTTACATTGAATTCTTTTTGAATCATTTTCTCTAAGTCATCTGTATAAGTGCGTGCACTAATTTCAATGTTGGCTTGTTTTGCATTGTGCTCAATTTCTACCACAGAGATAAAGAAGGGATGCATTGCAGTTAGCATCCATAGCATCCAATGTTTCAAACCAATCCAAGCCATAGTAGTTTATTTTGTAGTTACAAAGGTCTTCATTAATTTAACACCAGAAAAATTCATTTATGGACGAGCTGATTTTGTATCTAAGACTTGGTTTCAAGCACATCATTGATTTAGGAGGGGTAGATCATATTTTATTTGTCTTGGCATTGACCCTGCGTTATATCTGGTCGGATTGGAAAAAAATCCTCGTTTTAGTGACTTCATTTACTATTGGCCACTCCTTGACTTTGGCTTTAAGTACACTGTCCCTGATCGATATTTCGGTGAATTGGATTGAATTCCTGATTCCAGTGACCATCTTAATTACGGCTGTATCCAATTTTTGGGTGAAGGATTTTGACTTTCAACAACGATATTCGGCCCATTATGGACTAGCCCTCTTTTTTGGCCTGATCCATGGCTTAGGCTTTAGTAATTACCTCAAAAGCCTATTAGGGAAAGAAGCATCCTTGCTTGGGCCCTTATTTTCCTTCAATATTGGCCTTGAAATAGGTCAAATATTGATTGTGATGGTCATTTTGGCCGTGTCTTATTTTACGGTGTCTATCCTTAAAATACCTAGAAAAATGTATGTGCGGTATGGGTCCATCCTCGCGATATGCTTATCTTTACGTATGATCATAGATCGAATAGCATCTCTTTAAACCTCGAAAAAGAAACAACAATGAAGAAATTATTGTCATTCGG
>CALPJR020000194.1 GCA_943323935.2 Bifidobacterium breve | reverse complement strand
GGGTTGGGGCGGTGGATTTGGTGGCTGGGCTGGAAGTTTTGGCGGATGGGGCGGCGGATTTGACCCTTTCTGGGGTGGCATCGGTGGTTGGGGTGGTGGATTCGGTGGTTGGGGTGGTGGATTCGGTGGTTGGGGCGGTGGATTCGGTGGATGGGGTTTTGACCCTTTCTGGGATCCATTCTGGGGCGGTGGATTTGGTGGATGGGGCGGCGGATTTGGTGGCTGGGGCGGTGGCTGGGGTGGAGGCTTCGGTGGTTGGGGTGGATGGAACCCTTACTTCGCAGGTTACTGGAATCCATACAGACCAATTTATTATGGAGGTGGTGTAGGCGATTTCCCTATGCAAAGAAATAATTATACACCAAGAGCATTGCAAACAAGTGCACCTGCTTTAGCTGCATATAGAACAAATAGAAACTACAACAATGCAAATAATTTTGCAAATACGACCAATGGTACAACACGCTACACAGGCAACCCAACTTTAAACAATGGGTTTGGTAATTTATTAAGACGTGTGACAACCAATAACGCAAACTTAAATCAAGCAAATAGTTTTGATCGACCTGCGCGTTATTTTAACAATGGCGGTTTTAGCAATAACAACCAAAATAAATCTAGTAACTCTAATTCCAACACTGCGCCTTCAGTGAATAACAATGCAGGTGGAAGAAGTGGTGGATTCAATAGTAGCGGATCTGCTCCTAGTTCAAGACCACCAAGAGGCGGTAATTAATACCAGATGGTTGATATTGGAGTTTTAATTTGGGGAATTTAAATAGCTCAATCAAAAGCAATATGAAAAAAATAGTAATAGGAATTTTAGTATTCGTAAGTACAAGTTTACAAGCACAAAGTCCAGAAGATGGATTAAGATTATCTTGGTTTGCACCCAATGGAACACCACGTAGCAATGCATTAGGCGGCGCAATGGGTTCTTTAGGGGGTGACTTATCAGCTGCACATATTAATCCTGCTGGTTTAGGCTTTTATAAGTCAGGCGAGCTAATTATAACTAGTAAGTATTTAAATACCGAAACAGATTATAAATATAGAGGGACATTTTCAAGTACTTCTAACAACCTGTCTACATTAGGTAATTTAGGTATTGTCCTTGCAGATGGCAAAAAGAACAGAGGCTATTCAAGTACTGCGTTTTCAATTAGCTTCACACAAATAGCAAATTTCAATAGCAGACAAAGATTTAAAGGTGTCAATAACTATTCTAGCTACTCAGAAAAGTTCTTAGAGGAATTATACTATGACAATGCGGGGATGGGTGCTGCCGAAAACAATTATATTTTTGGTAGTTCATTGGCATTTAGAACTTATTTAATTGACACTATTGCTGGCAAAAATGGCGCTGTGGATGGATATCAAAGTTTGGTACCAATTTCAAGCGGCGTGAATCAAACATTTGATTCCTACACAAGTGGAAGCTCCAATGAATTGGCATTTGGTTGGGGTGGTAATGTGCAAGACAAATTATACCTAGGTGCGAGCATCGTATTACCTATTGTCAACTTTAATCGTTCACTTCAGGTTTCTGAAACTGATCTTTCACCGACCAATACAACGAACCAATTTGGTAGTTTTGTTTTCAATGAAGACTTCAGTTCTAAAGGCTGGGGTATTGGTGCCAAGTTTGGTATCATCTACAAACCAGAATCCTTTTTACGTGTTGGATTTGCATTGCATACCCCACAGTTGATTGGCTTTAGAGATAGACTATCTGCAGACATGACCACGAATACAGAGTCTTATGCCGGAAAAGTTTCTGCTAGTTCAAATGAATTGAATAATGGTAATGCTGGCCTTAGAGAGTACACAGTGATGACCCCTACCAAAGCAACATTTAGTGGTAGTTACTTTTTTGCGAGCCCAGGAAAGCCTACACAACCACTAGGATTTATTAGTGCGGATATTGAGTGGGTGAATTATGCAGGAACACGTTTTTATGCCAATGATTTTGACCAAGAAAGTGCAGACTATTATGATGATTTAAACAATACCATGAAATCCACTTACAAGAATAATTTTAATATCAGACTTGGTTCTGAAATTAAGTTAACAAGTAATTGGATGGCTAGAGCGGGTACTGCTTATTATGGTAGTCCTTATAAAAATGAATTTGCAGACGGAAATGGTACAACATTAGTAACACCATCTCGTTTCATTGTTTCTGGTGGTATTGGTTATAGAACCAATAAATATTTCTTAGACTTTACAATATCTAGTGCAACCAATCAAGATGCAGTAGTTCCTTACCGATTAATTGATAAACAAAGCCCTATCGCTCAAGAAAAAAGCAGAGCAGTTTTATTCAATATTGGATACGGTATCAGATTCTAAGAGTTTAAAACGATTGAAATCAAAAGACAAAGTCATATAGACATAGTGAAATGATATTTTAAAAAAAACCTTCCCAAAATTGGGAAGGTTTTTTTATTTGAACTACGCTGTAATCAAACTTAATAATATTATAAGTTTGAATTAGTGTATTCGGCGCTCTTATTTCAAATCGCTCGTCTTTAATCCTTGGTTCACTTTAATATCAGCGTATTTAATATTGATTTTCATTTGACCCATATCAATAAGTTGCTCTGTAGAAATTTGTACACCATTCACTGTTTTATAACCAGTAAAAAATTGTTGTTGAGTTGCAGTGCCTCTTCCAGGTACTTCTTCAGACTTTGAAGTCTTTACTAATAAGAATGTTTTAGCATCATAAAAACGGTGTGAAACTTTTTTAGAAGGCGTAGTCACTTCTACATCAATCGCATCTTTACCATCTACTTTTTCGACACCTACAATCTTTAAACCATAGCCTTTAGTAAGGAATAATTGCTCAGGTACTAGTGTAGCAGATTCATCTAAGCCTTCTTTTAAATCATCTGTAATAGGCGCTTCCTGTCCTTGCTGTGCCACAGAGTATTTGCCATCCACCACAGCTTGTTTCATGATTGCCATACCGCCCATGGACATGGTGGTTACAGAATTACCTGGCATCACAATGGTTTGTTGCATATCTAGAGTTTGTCCCATTAAATTAGCAGTACCCTTTAATTGAACATCTTTAATGCTACTTAAAGCTTCTTTAGAGCCTACCGCTGCAATAGCTTTCTCCATTAAAGCTGCTGGTGTTAAACTTGCATCTGCTTTTACTTCTGTTGGCGCAGCAACTTCATTACCTTCTATATCAAAGTATTTTAATGGACCATACTTTTCTAAACCT
>CALPJR020000193.1 GCA_943323935.2 Bifidobacterium breve | reverse complement strand
TCCTTTCAACCCATTTTTGGTGAAATCCTGGCCGGGAGTATTATTTACAAAATTTATTAATGCTTAGTAGCCTTTGTATTTGATGTAATCATTTCATAAATTTTAGATGTAACAAAAAGTCCATTATACCAATTGATTCCTTTGGTTGGATTTTTTTGTTCAATTTGGGCTACAGTTAAATTGTTTGCAATACCTTCTTTAATCCTATCTACAATTAATTGTAAATTATCTCTATATTTAATTAAATCTTTTTTATTGGAAATAGGACCGTGTCCTGGAATGATCAATGTTGAATCGTTTGATCTCTCTATTAGATTATTCATTGATTCAATTATTCCTAAAATATTTCCTCCATTGTTATTATCAATAAATGGAAATCCATATCTAACAAAAACATCTCCTGTATGGTAAACGTTATCCTTTTGAAATTCAATAAATGAATCTGTATCTGTATGTGCATTATTTATATGGTATATTTTAATAACCTCTTCCTCTTCATAAAGGGTTAATGAGTCACTAAATGTGATATAAGGCAATGCCTCATATGGATATGCTTTTTGAATCACATCTATAGGTGATGCTACATGCTGATCTGATAATAGTCTCTTTCTGAGGTTATCGTGCGCGATAATCTTTATGCCATTCTTACCAAAAGCTTTATTGCCATCTGTGTGATCAAAATGAAAGTGAGTATTTAAAACATATAATACTGGCTTTAAAGAAATAGATTTTAATAGATTTATTATTGTAGGCTCAAGATCTTCCCACTGATCATCTACTATGATAAAACCATTCTTGCTCTCATAAGCCATTACGTTACCTCCACCACCTTTTGCAATAATTGCGTAGGTATTTTTTGATATTTTAAATATTGAGTCATTCGCTTTTTCAACAACATTTTTCCTCATCTCTTCAAAATTATTTTTTTCTTGAGATAATAAATTGTTTATTACAAATAGGAATGTAAAAATTGTTAGTATATATTTTTTCATCTTAATTAATTTTTATTGTTTCAATTATTCTTTTACTAAGTTATCTAAATTAATTAAAATTCTTTTTTATTCAATTGAGAAAGAAGTTTTGTGTTCAGTTCTTTTGCTGTTTGTAATACGTAAAGATAATAGCCACATCTACTCTCAATTTTATTTACTAACAGTCTAAATTCTGGGTCAATGATTCTTTTTCTTAAAGCAGGAATAGTTTTAAAATCTATTAACTGCTCTGAACTTGACCTTGTCTGGAAGGGTAATTTTTCATTTGAATTAATAACAAATCCAAATCCAAAAGTTTTGCCAACAAATTCATTATAGTCATTGTCTAATAAAGTATTGTTCACAACCAATTTGCCATACAAAGCTTCATAATACTCTGCAATAAGCTTTTTTGTTTCATTATTTTTAATAAAACTCAAGCTACCAGAGGAAATTGTATTTTTATATGAAGCATTGTTAATAAAGAGGGCTACACTAATTGTAGTATTTGTATATATTTTAACTACTGAATCAATTAGCTGATTTTCATTCATTTCTTGATGACTAAATGCAAAGGATAAGTCTTTCATTTTCTCAAATTTTACTAAAGAATTATTGTATTCATTTATTCTTTGGTTAATTTGAACTGAATCTTGTTTTAAATCATCAATCATAGCAATCAAATTCTGATTCTTATGATTATCAATAATTTGATGTTCTCGTAAGTTCTCTGCAAAAAATCCCAGTGTTACTGCTGCAAACAACATTACAAACTCTATGATGTATTCTGACCACTTCTTTTTATGTGTAGGGTGGTGTGGGTGATGTACTTCCATTATTAATGCTCTTTTAAATTGGTATTTAATAAATTAATAAGTTCTTTATTCTTTTCTTCAAACAAATTCAATAAGTACGAATAAATTTTTACTCTATCAATTGCCTTTTGATTATATATTATAAAATCTTTACTCAATATCGATTTTTCAAAAAGCCCGTTCTCTTTATAATATTTTTCAAGAAATACAACCTTATTAGAATCAATTTTTTCAATGATATCTGCAGTAATTCCTCCAGGCTTAGGTAAGGTATTGACTGTATAATACCCAGCGACATCGTCAAGTATTAAATTGTTGTCATTTAATTTTGTACCTAATACTTCATAATAGTTTGAAATTGTACGCTTTAATTCTATAGAGTTGATATTGCTAAAGCTCCCACTTGAAATTGTATTTTTATAAGATGAATTATTGATATAAAAAGATGTTCCAAAAATAAGACTATCGCTAATCAACAAAACCTTGTTAATATATTGATCTTTTGAAATCCTGTTGAGTTGATAATCTAAAAAAAGGTCATTTAACTGAAATAAATATTTAGAAGCATTTTGATATTCTTTAATTCTATCTTTTATTAAAATCGAATCTTCTTTTAAATCAAGTACCACAGATTCTAAGTTCTGATGTGTTTTATGCTCGATAATTTGATGCTCTCTAACATTTTCGGCAAAAAATCCCAATGTTACCGCTGCAAACAACATTACAAACTCTATGATATATTCTGACCACTTCTTTTTATGTGTTGGGTGGTGTGGGTGATGTACTTCCATTAATTAATTGATTATTATAGTTGAAAATAAGCTAATGTTTGCAATTTTAATTCTTGTCATTTATTAAGGTCCTGCTATTCTTTTTAAAACTATGACCTAGCTGATTTTGTGGTGCAAATTGTATGTACATAAAAAAAGCACCTACAAAGTATTTATTCGTAAGTGCTTGATTTTCAATGTGGGCCCACCAGGGCATGATCCTGGGACCCCCTGATTATGAGTCAAAAAAATATTACTTTTCCGTTGTTATCATTTGTTTTCTTTTGTTAGCATATTCTATCAAAAGTATTGATATTATTGAGTTTCATTGAAATTTATTTTATCATCTATTTTCTTAATGTCATCTTTGTTATCTACATTTGTATGCAAATTGTATGCAAATAGCAATATTTATGGCACCGAAGACATTAATCGTATTAGACACAAGGAGGGCGCTACTTGACGGCACTTACCCAATCAAGTTAAGAGTCACCTATAATAGGACCCAAAAGTATTACCCAACCCAGTTTAATGCAACCAAGGCTGATTTCGAAAAATATATGGCAAGGGTACCAAAAGGCAAGGAGAAGCAAATAAGAATGGCTTTAGACTCAATTGAGCAAAAAGCCATCTCTGTTATAGCTGAATTGGAATTATTTGATTTTGACCAGTTCCAGAGAAAGTTTTATAAAAACGAAC
>CALPJR020000192.1 GCA_943323935.2 Bifidobacterium breve | reverse complement strand
CAACCATTAATTATGCCAGGTAAGCAATATCAATATGTGAGTGGTTGTAATTTAAAAACCGAATTAGGTAAAATGCAAGGCTATTACAATATGGAAAATGTTGAAAACAGGGAAGCTATTCAAGTAAAAATTCCTGCATTCAAAATGATTGCTCCCGTTAAATTAAATTAAGCCGTTCAGCTTAAAGTATTTTTATCTTACTTATTAAAATATTTTTTAGGGCTAAAAATCAATATTAGTTTGATCAAAGATCGTCTTAGAAGGGGTTTTCAATAATTGATTAAGATCGCTTTTTGACTTTCCTTTTTGTTGTTTCATCCAAGATTGTACAATTGTATAGCCAATATATTTACCCACATTGCCTGGAATGCCTTCTCCAAAATAATCGTTATACGGCGCTTCTGTTAAGATAGCAGCAGTCAAACTCGGATCCACAGAAAAAAGCCTATTTTGGCTTGATAAAAAAGTCCAAATATCTCCTTGATTGTCTTCGATTGCTTTTAATTGATTGTTTGTATAGCCCAATAATAGTGTATCAGAAGCTGTTGGTAAACATTGACTGAGTATATATTGACGCTTACCTATTTCAATCATCTGTTCAATCAACTGTTTCCCATTGATTGCTAAAGGATCGTAGTCATTCAATATATTTTGTACGCTATTGACAACAATATACTCAGGTGCAAAATGCCGACTAATATAAGTTGGGTAGATGGTATTTATTTGTTCGGAATAATACCAGCTTGATTCCGCTCCCATATACAATTGTAGCCCAATAGCTAGTCCATCTTTTGTCACCACATTTCCATAAGTTTCGAGTGGTCCAATAAAATAAATGATTTGCTTTGGTAAAGTATAGTCTGGGAAATAATAATGAAATCTTTTAAAAGCTGCAGTAATTTCAGGAGTCGCTTTTTTGAATGCTTGGACTTTTGTTGTGGCTTGATAAATTGGGAGATAGGCTTTATAAAATGCCAATATTTTTTTGGACTCCTTTTTTGGAGACAACATCAAAATTCGGTTAAAATAATCTTCTGAAAATTGAGGGTATTGTTGGACCAATTTGGCTAAATCAGACTCAAAATGCAAGCTGTCCATGGCAAAGAAGGCACTGTCAAATCGAATTTCAGACAGCCTTGGGGTTGGTCCAAGCTGCGCGGGGTCCTGGTTTGGACTTGAACATCCTGCTAGGGCAAGCCCAATCAATCCATACAATAAAACGGTTATTCTCATCCTCGAAAGTACAAAAAAAGCGAGGTTATTTCTTTTAAAAACCGACCTTTGGTGCATGAAAATTTGTATCGCCCAACAGAATTATCATATTGGCAATTTCGAGGCCAACACAAAACAGATTGTGGATGCAATTGAAAGCGCAAAGCAACAAGGTGCTGATTTAATTTTATTTAGTGAAATGAGTGTCTGCGGTTACCCTGCAAGAGACTTTGTAGAGTTCAGTGATTTTATCAACCAATGTTATGCTAGTGTTGATGCCATTAGAAAAGTAGCAGACACCATTGGTGTATTGATTGGCGCCCCAGCGCATAATACCAATGAAAAAGGAAAGCCTTTATACAATGCTGCTTTTTTTCTTTACGATCAAAAAATTCAAGCAGAGATTCATAAAACATTATTGCCTACCTATGATGTATTTGACGAGAATCGATATTTTGAAGCAGCGAGCGATTGGAAAGTAGTTCCCTTTAAAGGCAAAAAATTGGCCATCACTATTTGTGAAGACATTTGGAACCTTGGAGATAATCCATTGTATACGATTTGCCCAATGGATAAAATGATGCAGCAGTCCCCAGATATTTTATTGAACCTGAGCGCATCTCCATTTGATTATACACATGACGAAGATCGTAAAGCCACCATTAAATCCAATGTGGTTAAATATAAAAAACCTTTATTCTACTGCAACGCTATTGGAAGTCAAACTGAAATTGTATTTGATGGTGCTTCTTTGGTATTTGATAAAGACGCAAACTTATGTGGCGCTTTGCCTATGTTTGAATCTGCTATGCAAATTTTTGAATGCAATGAGGATGGCACTATCAATGCGCCAATCCTTGAACCGGCAGCTTCTGTCCCAAGTAAAGAATTAAATCCTGCAACGCTTGTACCTGCATTAAATATTGACCAAGTATATAAAGCATTGGTTTTAGGTGTGAAGGATTATTTTAATAAGATGGGTTTTAAAAAAGCAATTCTAGGATCTTCAGGAGGGATTGACTCCGCTGTAACCCTTGCCATTGCTTGCGAAGCGCTTGGTAAAGAAAATGTATACGCTATATTAATGCCTTCTCCTTACTCAACTGGACATTCTGTAGAGGATGCTGTTGAGTTAAGTAAAAACTTAGGCAATCCTTACGATACCCTTCCAATTAAAGATGTGTATGAAAGTTTTTTACATACTTTAAAACCCATTTTTAAAGACCTGCCCTTTTCTTTAGCAGAAGAGAATATCCAAAGCAGATCGAGAGGAAATATCTTAATGGCCATTGCAAATAAATTAGGTTATGTTTTATTGAACACGTCTAATAAAAGTGAATTGGCAACAGGCTATGGCACATTGTATGGAGATATGGCTGGCGGATTGGGTGTACTAGGTGATTGTTATAAATTACAAGTCTATGAATTAGCCAACTATATTAATTCAAGTAAAGTAATCATTCCAAAAAATATTATTGAAAAAGCACCAAGCGCTGAACTAAGACCAGATCAAAAAGACAGTGATAGCTTGCCAGACTATGCTTTGTTGGATCAAATATTATATCAATACATTGAAAAACGTGCAGACCCTGCTAACATTAAAGCACTTGGATTTGACGTAGCATTGGTAGATCGTACATTAAAAATGGTGAATACCAACGAATACAAACGCAACCAATTTTGCCCTATTATTCGGATATCGCCAAAAGCATTCGGCGTAGGAAGAAGAATGCCTATTGTTGGAAAATATTTAAATTAAAATATGAAAAACAAAACATTGATTTGTTTAGCAAGTGTTTTACTTTTTTTAAGTTTGAACACTGTTGCACAAAAAACAGCACCTATTTTACCAGGTGCTTATCAAACTGCACAATATTTGCCCCTTTTAAAAAATAAAAGAGTGGGCTTGTTTACCAACCACACTGCCACAGTAGGCAAAAAACATTTGATTGATACTTTACTTGCAAGTGGTATTCAAATACAAAAAGTATTTACGCCAGAACATGGCCTTAGAGGCACGGCAGATGCTGGTGAAAAAACCAAGGACGGAATTGATGAGGCAACAGGTGTAAAAATAGTTTCGCT
>CALPJR020000191.1 GCA_943323935.2 Bifidobacterium breve | reverse complement strand
GCACCAATACCTCTTGCCGCTCCTGTTACAATGGCTACTTTTCCTGCTAATAATTTCATTACTTTCTATTTTTAATAAACCAATAAGTATGTATTAATATAATACTAATATGCACAAATATAATAGGATTATCCTTTTTTACGAACCTTCCTGATGAATCAATTTTAATTCCTCTAAAAATTTACGCTCATTTGATAGTCTTGGTATCTTATGTTGTCCACCTAATTTACCTTTTCTTTTTAACCACTCGTGAAAACAATCTTTTTTGACTGCTGTGATTTGTGGTAAACCAAGTGCAATGTCTTTATATCTTTTAGCTTCATAATCACTATTCACCGATTGTAAATTTTTATCAAGTTCAACTGCGAATGCATGCATATCTGAGGGAGCATTTTCAAATTCAATCAGCCACTCGTGCGCGCCTGAGCTATTATCCGACATATAGATAGGCGCTGCAGTATATTCTTTCATCACCACATTAAAAATAGAACATGTTTCGCTAATTGCTTTATCACTATTGTCTGCAATCAATTCTTCCCCAAAAGCATTGATATATTGTTTTAGTCGTCCACTCACTTTAATTCTAAAAGGGTTGAGTGTGACAAATTGAACCGTGTCACCAACAAGGTAACGCCAGAGTCCACCATTGGTGCTAATGACAATGGCATAATTTTTTCCTATTTCAACTTTGTCTAATCCAATGGTGATAGGATTTTCTTTTCCATAGGACTCAAC
The DNA here is from genome assembly GCA_943323935.2 of Bifidobacterium breve. The sequence goes on along the minus strand of CALPJR020000191.1, from coordinate 2,566 downwards.
CGGCATGAATTCATAAAAAATGCCATGGTCTAAAAAGAGTAACATCCCCTCTTCATCTAATCGATCTTGTGCTGCAAAAAAACCTTCACTCGCATTGTAAATTTCTAGATAATTACAATCCCCACCAATGATCTTTTTAAATTCTGCACGATAGGGTGTAAAAGAAACACCACCATGAATGTATAATTCAAAATCGGGCCAAACATCTTTAATCGTTTTTTTACCAGTGATTTGTAAAATTCTTTTTAATAATACCATGGTCCAAGTAGGCACGCCTGCAATTGAAGTCACTGGTTCTTGGATGGTGCTTTGTGCAAGCATTTCAATTTTAGATTCCCATTCGTCCATCAATGCAATGGATAATTCTGGCACTCTAACTAAGCCAGACCAGATAGGCGAATTTTGCAATAATACCGCACTCAAATCGCCATATTGAATGTCATCTTTGATTGGATGCACTTGATGACTTCCTCCAATAACGAGCATCTTACCCGTTAAAAGATCACTTTCCGGGAAAGCATTATAGTAAATACTGAGCACGTCTTTTGATCCCTGAAAATGATTGTCTTCGATGCTTTCTTGGCTTAGTGGAATAAATTTACTCTTATCACTGGTGGTGCCGCTACTTTTTGCGAACCAAGCGATAGGCGTGTTCCATAACACATCGGCCTCGCCCTGCATCACCTCGTCTATATAGGGTTTAAGGTCTTCGTATGCTTGTATTGGAACAAGTTCTTTGAACTTTCTAATATTGAAAATGGTGCTAAACTGATACCTTCTACCAATCTGTGTATATTGTCCATGCGTAATGAGGTCCTGTAAAACTTCACGTTGTGCTGCAACCGGATCTTTCACCCAATGTTCAATACGCCAATAGCGCAATCTTGCTAATCTTGATATTGCTGGGCTAAAAATTTTCATAGGTTATTTTTGTCCCATTTCGATAATCCAATCCTTGCGTTTTAATTCAAAGTTGGTACCAAGGTATAATCGTCTTACATGTTCGTCTTCGGCTAATTCTTCGGCCGTTCCATGTTTAAATATTTTTCCTTCAATCAATAAATAAGCACGGTCACAAATGGACAAGGTTTCATTCACATTATGATCGGTAATTAATATACCAATGTCTTTTAATTTTAATCTAGCGACTACAGACTGTATATCTTCTACTGCGATAGGATCCACGCCAGCAAAGGGTTCGTCCAATAAAATAAACTTAGGGTCAACGGCCAGTGCTCTTGCAATCTCTGTTCTTCTTCTTTCACCACCACTTAAACTATCACCGTTATTGTTTCTAACTTTTTGTAAATTAAATTCATCTAAAAGGGTTTCCATTTTATGTATGCGCTCACCCTTTGTCAATTTGGTCATTTCTAAAATGGCCATGATATTATCTGCAACAGACAACTTCCTAAACACACTTGCTTCTTGTGGTAAATATCCCAAGCCCATTTGTGCACGCTTATACATGGGCAGATGGGTGATATCCTCTTCGTTTAAAAACACACGGCCCTCATCTGGAGCAATTAAACCAACCACCATATAAAATGTGGTTGTTTTGCCGGCACCGTTTGGTCCTAGTAAACCAACAATTTCTCCCTGTTTAACCGATACACTTACCTGGTCAACCACCTTGCGGCCCTTGTATTGTTTAATCAGTTTATCGGTATGTATAGTTAGTATCACGTTGAATCTTTTGTACAAAAATAAGGTTAAAACGGCCTATTTGAACCTAGTCAAATAATATTAACTATTTTTGTATTCTATGCACGTAACAGCACATTTAGCAAAAGCAAAAGACACTTTAGTCTCCTTTGAGATCCTGCCACCTTTAAAGGGCAAGACAATCACTTCTATCTATGACCATTTAGATCCTTTAATGGAGTTTAAGCCTTCATGGATCAATGTGACTTACCACAGAAGTGAAACCATGTTTAAGAAAAAAACAGATGGCACTTTTGAAAAAGTAGATGTGCGCAAGCGACCAGGCACGGTGGGTATTTGTGCTGCGATTATGAACCATTACAATATCGATGCAGTACCACATATTATTTGTGGTGGCTTTACCAAGCGTGAAACAGAGGATGCCTTGATTGACTTGCAATTTTTAGGTATTGACAACGCCTTAATTTTAAGAGGCGATGCGGCTAAGAATGAGTCTAGCTTTGAACCAGAGCCAGGTGGAAATAAATATGCAATTGATTTATTAAAGCAGGTTGGACAATTGAATCAGGGTATTTATTTAGACGAAGATATTTTAAATGGCGGCAAAACCGATTTTTGTATGGGTGTGGCAGGCTATCCAGAAAAACATTTTGAGTCTCCAAATTTTGAAATCGATTTAATCAAAACAAAAGAGAAGGTGGATGCAGGTGCAGACTATATCATGACACAAATGTTTTTCAACAACCAAAAGTTTTTGGACTATGTGCAAGCATGTCGCGATATGGGTATCACTGTGCCAATCATTCCAGGATTAAAGCCGATTACCAATAAAAAGCAATTGACGATTTTACCAAGGATATTCCATGTAGACATCCCAACAGATTTATCTAATGCCATCAAT
>CALPJR020000190.1 GCA_943323935.2 Bifidobacterium breve | reverse complement strand
TTGGTTGCAAGGTTTATTTCTTTTGCAAAAAAATCAATTGATTGAAAAAGTAAATCAAGCGGGTGTTATTGTCTCTGCCGATTTAGGAAAAAAATTAAATGGCGGACTGGCATTTCATTTTCCTAAAAAGTCTTTGAGTTTATCAGGTAGTGGCCATTCACATAGTTTTGAAGAAGCTACTTTGTCCGACATGTATAATGCTCAGGATCTAGATAAAAAATTGAGTGCGGCCATGGTAAAATATGGATTGCAAGACATGACTTATGAATTTGCATTACAAGACAAAAGTGGAAACATAGAAATTAAAAGTAAACAATTCGAAGATGTATTTGTGGACGAATTGAATACAGTGCAAACCAGAGTGTCCATTATTCCACAAGAGATATTAGAAACGACTGGTCCTTTTGAAACATTGATTATTATTGTGCCTAATGTCAATTCCTATTTATTTAAAACTTTACAGTGGGTTGTCTTTGGCGCGGCACTATTTATTATCATTGTATTGGCTGCATTTTTTATTACAATTAGGTCATTGATAAAACAAAAAAAGTTGAGTGAAATAAAAAGCGATTTTATCAACAATATGACCCATGAGCTCAAGACACCATTGGCAACTATTTCACTTGCCGTGGACGCACTTAAGTCAAATAAAGTACAATCCGATGCAAGCGCTGTAGATTACTTTAGTTCTATCATCAAAGAGGAAAACATCCGTATGAATAAGCATGTAGAAACTATTTTACAAGCTGCTCATTTAGAGAAAAAAGAAAATGAGCTCAATAGACAATTAGTGAATATCAATGACCTTATTCAAGGTGTCATTGATAGTTTTAAATTACAACTAGATGCAAAGCCTTCTGCTGTGCAAACACAATTGGATGCAAAGCCTTCTGAAATTTGGATTGACGAAGAATATTTTTTACATGTTTTATCTAATCTAATTGACAATGCAATTAAATATGCTAAGTCGGAAATTGATATTACCATTAAAACAAAAACGGTCTCTAATAAAATAATGATTACGATCGAAGATAAGGGCATAGGGATGACACCTGATACGGTGAAACATATATTTGAAAAGTTTTATCGCGCACATGCAGGGAATATACACAACGTAAAAGGTTTCGGCTTGGGCATGAGTTATGTTAAATGGGTGATCGACCTGCACAAAGGCACCATTCATGTTACAAGTGAATTAGAGAAAGGCACAAAGGTTGAAATTTGCCTACCGATGATTGAACCAAAATAAACAGCCGTCACCATAACTAAGGAATCGGTACTCATTGGCTAGGGCATGTTGATAAACTGTTTTCCACTCATCACCAGCAATGGCGGCAATGATTAGTAAGAGTGTAGACTTAGGCTGGTGAAAATTCGTAATCAATCCTTTACAAATTTTAAATTGATATCCTGGCTTCACCATCAATTGTGTGGTTGCAAAAAGGGTGTTTAAATGCTTCTGGGTCATCCATCCACTTAAAAATTGCATGGCTTCATGGATACTAGTTTGTTGATCCTCCAAAGTATATGCATCCCATTGCAATAAATTGATTTCGTTCATATCAATTTCAGGCGCATGCTTTATTTTAATCGCTAACCAATACAAAGACTCTAAAGTTCTAAGTGAGGTGGTGCCAACTGCAATTATACTGTCAGAAGTAGTTGCCAAGTATTTGATAGTTTGTAAGTCTACATCAATAAATTCTGCATGCATTAAATGATCATGAAAGTCGTCAACTTTTACTGGCATAAATGTACCCGCCCCAACATGCAATGTGATAAATTTTTTATCAATTCCTTTTTCAGCTAATGTTTTAAATACATGCTCGTCAAAGTGCAAGCCAGCTGTAGGCGCAGCGACGGATCCCTCTGTAATGGCATAGGTTGTTTGATAGCGGTCTTTATCTGTTTCATTGGCTTCTCTTTGGATATAGGGAGGTAATGGAATCTGTCCAACCAATGCAATGATTTCAGAAAACACAATATCAGGATGATCCCAAGAAAATTCAATGATAAAATGTCCTTCTTCTTGCGCTATTTTTTTTGCAGATAAAAGAATCCTTACATGATCATAAAATAGTTCCTTCTGTAAAAATTCAGTTTTCCATTTTTTGGCACCACCTACCAAACATTTCCATGTCACTTTATTGGTGGCTTGCATTGCTAACTGCACCGGAGTATATGCTGCAGTTGGTTCTAAGCAAAAAATTTCAATCTTATTTTGTCTGCTATTTGTAGATGAATTAGGATCAATCATCTTTTCTGCATCAATAGAAGGCATGCGCTCCAGATCATTTATGTCATTTGATTTATCAAATAAAATCCTGGCTGCAATCACCTTGCTATTATTAAAGAATAAACTATGCCCATTTGGAATGTAATCGGCGATATCCTTGTATTGCGCCTCCGCTGTAATGGATTGATCCCATACCAAGAGTTTGCTATCTGATCTATTACCCGCAGGGGTATAGGCTATCCGTTCGTCTGGTAAATCGTAATCAAAGTCGGCCATTTTCATGGCGCAAAAATAGCAAAACCCTTTGAAATGCCATGATTTAGGAGAATTCACAGCTTATAAACCCTCAAAAATGGGTTATCCACAGCTCTTAACACACCTAAATTTTAGAAATAGGTCAAAATCCCCTGAAATCCAATCATAGCAAGCGTATTGGCTCGGTTCATTTCTTGTGGAAAACTAGAAGGGTCCATTTGGCCTATAAAAGTGGTAAAAAGTGTTATTTTGTGTGAACAAGTGGTAAAATAAAGATCAAATTATTAACAAATGACAGGTTTTCACGGAGAATATCAATCAACTATCGACGCAAAAGGGCGTTTCCTAGTTCCAGGCAGCTTGAAAAAGCAACTGGCAGAAGGGGAGACGCGCTTTATCGTAAGTAGAGGATTTGAAAAGTGCTTGACACTTTACCCGTTGAAAAGCTGGCAGGCGATTTTGGACAAAATTAGCCAATTGAATGACTTTGATCCCAAAGTGAGACAATTCCGTCGTCAGTTCTTGGGTGGCGCAACCGAAGTTGAGTTGGATGGTGCAGGTCGTTTATTACTGCCTCCAACTTTAAGAGAGTTTGCATTACCAGGAAAAGAAATTGTATTAGCGGCAGCATTGGATCGTTTTGAAATTTGGGATGCAAGTACTTATAAACAGCTCTTTGAGGATTTCTCTGCAGATGCATTTAGCAATCTAGCGCAGGAAGTAATGGCAGGTATTAAAAATCAAGATTAAGGAAGATGACTTACCCTACATCCAACTTAAACACAGATTACCATATACCTGTTTTATTTCAAGAAACCATTGCGCATCTAAATATA
>CALPJR020000189.1 GCA_943323935.2 Bifidobacterium breve | reverse complement strand
TTTATCTGCTTCCTCTTTTAAAAGGGGTAATTTCTTAAGCTTAGGATTTTGCATCACTTGCTCATAACTATACCACTGAGAAGCCAGTTGCTTTTGTTCTGCTATCCAAACTTTATTTTTTTGTATTGTTTCAACAATTTCATTTAAATAATTAAATCGATTCAATGGAATAGTTGGTGTAGCTATTTGACTGGCATTATAGGCCAATGGTTTTGCAATCGTATTCCATTTTAATTGATGCTGCTGATTCACTAACTGGATCATATGATTGAACAGATGCTGCATGCCTGGATCATTGAACTTGGATGCAATGGTGCCATAAACTGGAAGCTTAGAATGATCCGCATCAAACAAATGACGCGACCTAGCGTATTGCTTCTTGACATCTCTTATCGCATCCAATCCCCCTGCACGATCAAATTTATTGATACCAATAATTTGAGCAAAGTCAATCATATTGATTTTCTCCAATTGACTCGCAGCACCAAATTCTGGTGTCATGATATACATTGGTAGCGTTACATAATCTACAATCGACGCATCATTCTGGCCAACACCTGCTGTTTCAATGATAATGGCATCATAGCCTGCAGCTTTACATAAATAAATCACTTGGTCTAAGGATCCAGAGATGGATTGATGGTCGGACCTTGTTGCGAGTGAACGCATAAACACATTAGGATGATGGATAGCATTCATTCTGATTCTATCTCCCAATAAAGCACCACCTGTTTTTTTCTTAGTAGGATCTACAGACACCACCGCAATGCTTAAGTTTGGATTGGTCTGAATAAAATAATGTACCAAGCGATCACATACGGTAGACTTCCCTGCACCACCTGTACCAGTTAATCCAATGACAGGCATATTTTTTTGAACAACTTTTTTATCTTTCTTAATTTTTAAAGTGCCATTTTGCAAAAGTGTAATGTCCCTTGCTAATTTTCTTGGATCAGTTTTTTTATCAAAAGGCAATTTTGAATACTTGGTTGTTTGATTGGACTTTAATGGGAAATTAGCAAATGCAATGACTTCTTTAATCATGCCTTCGATCCCCATTGCAAGACCATCTTTAGGTAAGTATATTTTTGAAATCCCTTTTGCATGAATGATCGCAGCTTCGGAAGGTAAAATGGTACCACCACCTCCACCAACTATTTTAATATGTTGATAGCCCGCATCGTCTAATAATTTTCTGAGGTAGGTAAAAAATTCAATATGACCACCTTGATAAGATGTGATCGCAATCAATTGCACATCTTCTTCGATCGCTGCTTCAACAATTTCTTGAGCAGATCGATTATGTCCCATATGGATCACTTCTGCGCCTTGTTCTTGCAATACACGGCGCATGATATTGATAGAGGCATCATGGCCATCAAACAAACTAGTGGAAGTTAAAATTCTTATTTTTTGCATACCACAAAACTAACAAATGTTAGCGGTATAGCAAAGTGAAAATTTACTTTTTTGCGTAGGCTTTTGCAGCAGCAATAAAATGCACAAATAAAGGCGCTGGAGATTCAACAGTACTCTTTAATTCTGGATGGTATTGTACGCCAATAAAAAATGGATGATTAGGTAATTCTACAATTTCCACCAATCCAGTAGCAGGATTTACTCCACTAGTCACCATGCCTTTTTCGTGGAAGTCATTCAAATAAGCATTGTTAAATTCATAACGATGACGATGGCGTTCATTGATAGAAGTCGTGCCATATATTTTATGCGCTAAAGTATTTTCGGTAATGGTACAAGGGTAAGATCCTAAACGCATCGTTCCTCCCTTAATTGTAATCGCTTTTTGTTCTTCCATCATATTAATGACTGGCTCTGGGCTATTTGGATCCATCTCTGTAGAATGAGCCCCTTTTAATCCAATCACATTTCTTGCAAATTCAATCACTGCCATTTGCATGCCTAAACAAATACCAAAGAATGGTAAATTGTTTTCTCTTGCATATTGAACAGCCACAATTTTTCCTTCAATTCCTCTATTTCCAAAACCAGGGGCTACTAATAATCCGTCTAAACTACCCACTAATTCCTTCACATTTTCTTGGGTAATGTCTTCACTATGTACATTCACCACATTCACCTTCACTTCGTTCATTGCACCAGCGTGTATAAACCCTTCTAGGATGGATTTATAGGCATCTTGTAATTCAATGTATTTACCAATTAAACCAATATTTACCGTGGACTTTGGATTTTTTAATTTTTCTAAAAATACTTTCCACTTGGTTAAATCTGGCTCTTTGTAATTGGTAATTTTTAATTTCTCAAGTACAATTAAATCTAATTTTTCCTCCAACATTTTCAATGGCACTTCGTAAATGGTAGACGCATCTGCTGCTTCTATCACTCTACCTGCTCTTACATTACAGAACAATGCAATCTTTCTTTTTATTTCGTCATTCAAAGGTTCTTCTGCTCTACAAACTATTACATCAGGATGTACTCCAGCTTCACTCAACATGCGCACGCTATGTTGTGTAGGTTTTGTTTTTAATTCTTTAGCTGCTTTTAAGTAAGGGACCAATGTTAAATGCACCACCATCACATCTTCCTCTGGGAGTTCCCATTGGATCTGTCTTACGGTTTCAACAAATGGTAAACTTTCGATATCACCCACAGTTCCACCAATTTCAGTAATCACCACATCGTATTTACCTTCTTTACCTAATAGCAACATGCGATGCTTGATTTCATCTGTGATATGCGGCACCACCTGTACCGTTTTTCCAAGGAATTCTCCCGCTCTTTCTTTATTAATCACCGTTTGGTAGATGCGTCCTGTAGTTACATTGTTCGCTTGAGATGTAGGTGTGCTTAAAAAACGCTCATAGTGACCAAGATCTAAGTCAGTTTCGGCACCATCTTCGGTCACATAACATTCTCCGTGTTCATATGGATTTAAAGTACCTGGATCTACGTTAATGTATGGGTCAAACTTTTGGATCGTTGCAGTAATGCCACGCGCCTGTAATAATTTAGCTAGAGAAGCAGCAATAATGCCCTTGCCTAGACTACTTGTAACACCCCCAGTAACGAAAATATACTTTGCCATAACTTTAAATTCATCTAATATTGAAAAAGGAATTCCTGCAATAGTTGCCTATTGAGGAGGACCCATTCAAATGGTTTTTAATGCGACCGTCTTTTTTTTTGGAAAATTTACTAGAGGTCATACAAAAATAAGCTAAAAAACACCCCCTACAAAATGAATAAAACGTCCTAAACAATAAATGTTTATAACTGTTATATAAAAGTGAACATCTTAAATCATATTAAAATAAAAATGATGAAAAAGCCCCTTTATACCCTATTTGCACTGCTTTTGAC
>CALPJR020000188.1 GCA_943323935.2 Bifidobacterium breve | reverse complement strand
TTTCGTAACTGTTACAACTTGCAAACAATACAATTGCAGCTACTAATTTTAATGTTGATTTGATCATTTTAGTTTAATTGTGTTAATTGAGATTTATATGTTTCTAATATGTTTTTAAAATCTTGAAAAGTTTCATCTACAGATTTTTTTGAACTTCCGCCTGCAGCATTTGCATGGCCTCCACCCTCAAAATGTGTTCTTGCAAATATATTAACATCAAAGTTACCTTTGCTCCTAAAACTCCATTTTCTTTCTTCTTCCCTATCAATTACAATAGCGGCAAATTTGATACCATGAATGGATAATAGATAATTGACTAAACCTTCCGTATCCCCTGTTTTTAGTTCGAATTTATAGATATCCGTTTTAGGAATAGCCATCACAGCAGTCTTAAATTCAGGAAAAACATGCATTCTATTTAAAAAAGCATTCCCCATAAACTTCAATCTTCCTTCAGACGACTGGTCGTAGATATTTTCGTGTATTTTGGAATGTTGAAGACCAACTTCTTTCAAATGTGCTACAATTTTATGAACCGATGCTGTGGTAGATGGAAATCTAAATGAACCCGTATCAGTCATTAAACCAGTATATAAAGCGGTAGCAATATCAAGATTGATCAAATTACTATGACCCGATTGCACTATGATATCATATATCATTTCACAGGTGGAACTCATTTTTACATCACTAATGCCATACCCAAAACTTGGAGTATCGGGTTGTTGATGATGATCAACCAATATTTTAACTGCATTTGCCTCTCTTATCACCGATTCCATGTTTTTAGTACGGTGTAGGATATTAAAATCTAAACAAAATATATAATCAGCTGCTTGAACCAATTCAGTTGCTTTTGATCTATTCCCTTCATAATCAATCACTTTATCAATACCTGGCATCCAATCTAAAAAAGGTGCCCAATTGGTCGGTGAGACCACTGTCACATCGTGTCCGAGTTGTATTAAAAAGTGGTATAAAGCCAAACTAGACCCCATTGCATCCCCATCTGGTTTTTGATGGGCTGTAATGACTGCTTTAAATGGCTTTTGAAAAAAAGGATAAAATTGTTCTATTGATTGCATAAGTGCACAAATTTAACATAAATCGGATGTTTTTCAGTAATTTTGCGCCCACAATTAGAAACATTATAAAAAATAGATATGAACAACAAAACATTTACAATGATTAAGCCAGATGCAACTTCTAAAGGGTATACTGGTGCTATATTAGATCAAATCATCAAAGCTGGTTTTTCTGTAAAAGCAATGAAATGGATTCATTTGTCACCTGCACAAGCAGGTACATTTTATGAAGTACATAAGGAAAGACCTTTCTACCAAGAATTAGTTGACTTTATGAGTAGTGGCCCAATTGTAGCAGCGATCTTAGAAAAAGACAATGCAGTTGCAGATTTTAGAACATTGATTGGTGCGACCAATCCTGCTCAAGCAGAAGAAGGCACTATCCGTAAAAAGTTTGCAGCATCTATTGGCGAGAATGCAGTTCACGGAAGTGACAGTGATGAGAATGCAGCTATCGAAGGCAATTTCTTCTTTGCTGGATTGGAGCGTTTCTAGGCCTCGAAAAAATCATTAGACTAAAATAAATTAGCCCTTATATTCTTTAAGGGTGCAAAGCAAATCGAGGCCACCGTTTATGGGTGGCCTCGAAAAAATCATTAGACTAAAATAAATTAGCCCTTATATTCTTTAAGGGCTAATTTATTTTTACTTCTTAGAACCACGAGTTTTTGGTTTACCATATTTTTTCTGCATGGCTTCTTTATGGTTCTTTCGCACATTCACTTTTTTATTTTTCTCAGACTTTTCATGAAAAGCTGGGCCTACATCTTCTTTTTTAGGCAATTTAATTTGGATGATTTTCATCTTCACTTTTGGAATCTCATCCTCAGTCAATACAGTAGATATTTCAAGATCGACTGGCAAAGCTTCCATTGGAATTGGCTGCTTCATCAAATTTTCAATGGCTAGTTTTTGCTTTGCTTCTTTTGCAGTAATAAAAGTAATCGCAATTCCTTTTTTATCAGCTCTACCTGTACGTCCAATTCTATGTATATAATTTTCAGGCACATCTGGTGTATCAAAGTTAATTACATGTGTTACCTCAGCAACGTCAATACCACGGGCCATTACATCGGTTGCTATTATATATTTAAAGACACCAGCTTTAAATTGATTCACTGTATTGAAACGATAATTTTGTTCTTTATTGGAGTGAATTACCCCTACAATATCTGGAAATTTTTCAACCAATTGATCGTATAATTGATCTGCTAAGCTTTTTGTTGCAGCAAAAATTAATACTTTAGTCATGCTCTTGTCAGCACTTAATAACTGTTCTAATAAATTAACTTTAGTATTAAAATTTGGAAGGTCGTATCCAATTTGAATGATATTTTCTAAAGGTGTGCCTGTAGGTGCTGCTTCTACCCTAACTGGTTCATTAAAATAATCATTCATTAATTTTTCTACATCATCTGTAATCGTAGCAGAAAATAATAAATTTTGTCTTTTTGCAGGAACGAGTTCTAAAATATTTGTGATCTGTTTTCTAAAACCTAGATTCAACATCTCATCCATTTCATCTATCACTACTTTTTTAATATACTTTGTTTTTAGTGCCCCATTCATGATTAAGTCAAATAATCTACCTGGTGTAGCCACTAAAACATCCACCCCTTTTTCTACTTCAATTTGTTGTGTATTGATATTCACACCCCCAAATACACCCACCGTGATCACGCTCATATATGGCGTTAATTTCTTAACTGCCTCGACCACTTGCACCACCAATTCTCTTGTCGGTAGAATTATTAGGATCTGTGGATCTTTATTTTTGTCGAATTTCCATTGTCTAAGACAGGGTAATAAATAGGCAAAGGTTTTACCGGTTCCCGTCTGGGCAATACCACATACATCCCTTCCAGACATCACTACCGGGTAAACTCGGTGTTGAATAGTGGTTGGATGGGTATATCCTAAATCCTCTAAGGCCCTAGCTAAGGGAGAATTGATATTTAATTGGTCAAAAGTCATAAGGGCGAAGTTAACTCAATAAAACCATACATTGGGGATAGCCTATTTCATCAAGAATCATCCTAATTGAGGCCTAAATATCCACTCAATTAGCAAAAACGAAGTATATTGCATCAAATTCATTGACTCGATGACAATTCTTCTCAGGCAAGTCAAAATTGCTGATCAGCATTCGCCTTTTAACGGCCTAGTGAAAGATATCCTTCTTCAAGACGCAGTATTAGTTTCAATTCAAGACCATTATGATGGAAAAGCAGATCAAATTGTAGACATTCCAGGCACGATTGTAAGCACT
>CALPJR020000187.1 GCA_943323935.2 Bifidobacterium breve | reverse complement strand
TTGTAAAGTCTCTACTGCTCTAAAAGTAAAATCTTTTAAATTTCCAATGGGTGTAGGGACTAAATATAACATGGTTGTAAATGAATGAAGTCGATTATAAAACCACTACTTCAAAATATTCCATCACTGCATTCGCTAATAATTGCTTACTTGCTTCTGTTGCCAACGCTACTGCAGCAGCTTCATCGGCAGCTTCTATTTGTAAGTTGATATTTTTTCCAACGCGAACGTCTTGAATACCTGATAAACCTAAATTATGTAATCCGCCTAATACTGCTTTTCCTTGTGGGTCTAATAAATCCTTTAACGGCATTACTTTAATTTGTACTTGATAGATCATACTTTGTTATTGAGTGATTGTTTTTGGATACATCAAAGATACTACGCAATAGCCAATAAAGCCAAACGGAATCGCATACCATTTAAAAAATAGGGCAGAAATAACGACTTCTACCACTACAATCCCTAATGGAAGGATTAATTTTTTCTTATTAGAAAAGCTTTTAAGCGCCAACATAGGCCTTGTCATGACCATCAAATAACTCACTACTAAAATATAGCCGTACCAGAATATTGGGCTCAATAAAAGCTTTGAAATAATCCCATAAGAAGGCTGCCAATAGATCAATGGAAAAACTGCCGTTAAAATACCAATCATTGGAATAGGCACCCCTTTAAAATAAGTGGATTGGGTTGTATCCAAATTAAATCTTGCTAGCCTATAAGCACCCGCCATTGGAATGATGAATGCCGGTGCAAACAACCAACTACTTGTAGCTAGTGCATTCACATCATTGGCCAATGCTAACCTTAAAAATTGATACACAATACATGCAGGTGCTACGCCAAAACTCACCACATCTGCTAAAGAATCTAATTGCTTGCCCATTTCAGAAGGGACTTTTAATAATCTAGCAACGTATCCATCAAAAAAATCTACCACTGCCGCTAGTCCTATAAATAAACTGGCTAAATATAATTTTTCAGGAATTTCTATCAGCATTTCCCCCGATTCAGAGATAGAGGCAACCGTCCCAAATTGAAAGCAACTCACAATTGCTAAGCATCCTAAAAATAAATTAAGCAGGGTGATGATATTGGGGATTTGTTGACGCATCTTGGAATCGAATTATTTTTTTCTTTTCATTAAATTTTCAATCTCTTCTGCCTTGATTGGAATGTTCTTGAACAAATCTTGGTTTCCTTTTGCAGTGATCCAAACATTATTTTCGATACGCACACCCATACCCTCTTCCTTGATATAAATTCCTGGCTCCACTGTAAAAACCATGCCAGCTTGAATTGGCGCAGTTCTTGTACCCAAATCATGTACATCTATTCCTAAATGATGCGAAATGCCATGGTATAAATATTTACGGTATGCCCTATTCTCTGCATCTTCATTTTTTACATCCGCTTTAGAAATCAAACCGATTTTTAGAAATTGCTTGGTGGCTTCTTCACCTACTTTATCGGTATAATTTAAAATACTAATGCCTGGCTTTAAAATTGATTTAGCATAATCATGTAAATGCAAACAAGCATTGTACACTTCCTTTTGTCTTTTAGTAAACTTACCGTTGACTGGAAGGGTTCTTGTTAAATCTGCATTGTATCCACCATAAGCTGCACCAAAATCCATCAAGATCAATTCCCCGTCCTTACATTGATTGTTATTGCTTGTATAATGCAATGTTCTTGCATTGTCGCCACTCGCTATAATACTATGGTATGCAACCCCTGTTGCTTTTTTACTTAAAAATTCATGGTAAATTTCTGCTTCAATTTCATATTCATACACACCTGGTTGAATGAATTGTAATAACCTTCTAAACGCAGACTCAGTAATATCAATCGCTTTTTGAATCACTACAACTTCCTGCTTTGTTTTGATCGCTCTCAAGGCTTTCATGATTTTAGCAGCGCGTAAATATTGATGCAATGGATAGCGCGATTGCATCTCATCTATGAAACGGTATTCATTGGTTCTAACTAAATTATTTTTACGATCATTCTCATTGGAGTCTAAATAAATTGCATCAGCTAAATGAATCCAGTTTTGCAACATAGCGTCTAAGCTATCCACCCATACAATCGTTTTCATACCAGAAATAGCAGTTGCTTCATGGGCTCTCAATCTTTTCCCATCCCAAATTTCTTTCAATTCCTGTGGACGAACCAAGACCAATACCTCTCTGTATTTTGGATCTGGATTGTCTGGAAACAAGACCACCATTGTACCCTCTTGCTCGATACCTGATAACCAGAATAAATCTGAATTTTGTACAAAGCCATGCAAGGCATCTCCATTACTTGGGAACTCGTCATTGCTAACAAAAACAGCGATGCTATTTTTTTGCATTTGACTCACAAAACGTTTTCTGTTTTGTATGAAAATGGTTGGATCTAATGGGTCGTATTTCATAATAAAATTTGAATTGATATGAATGTCATAGTCATGCTGCCATCTAATGGCATATTGGAAGCAAGATACTTAAAATTGATGGGCTTAGGCAATCTTACCCCAGCCAATTTTAGTTTTTTGGGTCTGTAAAAAGCTTCGAATCGCCAAGTGTTCTGGCAGCGTCAAATTAGGGTCTTTTTCACAGATGGCTGCAGCAGCTTCTTTGGCGATTTCCATGGTAGGTCGGTCATTGATCAAACTAGCTAATTTAAAATTCAATGCGCCGCTTTGTCTTGTGCCATCTATATCTCCCGGCCCCCTGATCTCTAAATCTTTTTCTGCGATCACAAAACCATCTGTGGTATTGCACATGATTTTTAATCTTTCTCTTGCCTCCCTACTTGCTTTGACGCTACTTAATAAAATACAATAACTCTGTTCAGACCCTCTACCTACTCTACCCCTTAATTGATGCAATTGTGATAAACCGAATTTTTCCGCACTCTCTATCACCATCACCGATGCATTGGGCACATTCACGCCCACTTCTATCACTGTGGTGCCTACTAAAATTTGAGTATCACCTGATTTAAATCGATTCATGTTCTCGGATTTTAATTCATGCTGCATCTTTCCATGGACCATACTAATTTTATAAGTAGGTTCAGGAAAATAACTTTTCACTTGTTCATAGCCCTGCATTAAATCCTCATAACTCATCTTTTCACTTTCCTCAATTAAAGGATATACATAATAAGCTTGACGTCCTTTTTGTATTTCTGATTTTACAAAATCCATCACACTCGCGCGTGATGTTTCGTATCGATGTACTGTTTTAATTGGCATTCTTCCTGGAGGTAATTCATCCATGATGCTATAATCTAAATCTCCATAAGCCGTCATGGCTAAGGTTCTTGGGATCGGTGTGGCTGTCATCACGAGTACATGCGGTGGTATAGATGCTTTTTTC
>CALPJR020000186.1 GCA_943323935.2 Bifidobacterium breve | reverse complement strand
TTACCAAGAAGGGGGATGGCCTCAAAAAAATAAATTGCTAAATAAATTTGGAAAAACTAAAATAATTAGTAAATTGCACTAAAATTATTAGTTATGTCATACGCAGGAAAGAATTTAAAATTCATCAGAAAGCAACGTGATTGGACTCAGGAAGAGTTAGCCAACCAACTTCAAATCAAGCGTTCACTAGTGGGTGCCTATGAGGAAGGCAGGGCAGAGCCGAGATTAGAAGTGCAGGAAGCCATTTGTGCTTTATTTAATATTAGTTTGGAGATATTCTTATTTCAAGATCTATCCCAGATGGAGGAATTCGACTTGAACCAAGGATACAATATGGGAGGCTCATATTTAGAACGTCGTCGTTCACTTAAATCCGATCCTTCAAGTAGTGCAGCGATTGTTTCATTTGTGCCTGTAAAAGCAGCTGCAGGGTACTTAGCTGGCTATGCTGACCCTGAATTCATTGATGAGTTAAATACCTTCACCTTGCCTATGTTGGCGCCAGGGGAATACCGCGCATTTGAGATTGTTGGAGACAGTATGTTGCCAACTCCAAGTGGAAGTGTGATTGTGGGTGAGCGTGTGGCAAGTCTAAAGGATGTAAAAAGCAGCAATACCTATATCGTTATTTCAAATACAGACGGCGTAGTCTATAAGCGTATCATCACCAACGATGATCGTTCGGTGGATACCATTGGAGAGAAGCTTACTTTGTTGAGTGACAATCCTTTATACGAGCCATATCAAGTAAATACCAAAGACATTGTAGAGGTTTGGAAGGCCGTTTACATTATTCATAAAGCTGGTGCACAGCCAATGTGGAATGTAGATCAATTGGCTGGTGTGGTGAATACATTACAGGATCAGATCACTTCTATTCAGAAGAAATTGAACTAGCGTCAGATTGTTTAAGGTCCGATTAACTGTAGTGGCTTTATAATTTGATACTCGAATAGTCTTATAAATTAAAATGGGTTAATTCATTGATAAATAATGAATTAACCCATTTTGTTTGATATTAAATAAGAAGCTATTTAATATCAAAATTTTCTATTCCCACTCGATGGTTGCAGGTGGTTTACTGCTAATATCATATACAACCCTATTGATTCCTCTAACTTGGTTGATGATTGAGTTACTCATATGTGCTAAGAATTCATAAGGTAGGTGTGCCCAGTCTGCAGTCATCCCGTCCACAGATGTTACTGCTCTTAATGCCACAGTGAACTCATAGGTTCTTTCGTCACCCATTACCCCAACACTTTTAACAGGTAAAAGGATGGTGCCAGCCTGCCATACCTTATCATATAATCCAAATTCTTTCAGACCATTGATGTAAATCGCGTCTGCTCTTTGCAGCAGGTCTACTTTTTCAGGTGTAATCTCACCCAAGATACGGATAGCCAAACCTGGTCCAGGGAAAGGATGTCTTTGAATCATGTCTGCAGGGATCCCTAATTCAAGACCCACTTTTCGAACCTCGTCCTTGAATAAACTACGAAGTGGCTCTACTAATTTAAGGTGTAGGGTATCTGGTAAACCTCCTACATTATGGTGTGACTTAATGGTTTGAGATGGTCCATGAACGCTTACGCTTTCAATGACATCTGGGTAGATAGTTCCTTGACCTAAAAACTTGGCTTCCAACATTTTAGATGCTTCTACTTGAAATACATCTATAAATAGTTTTCCAATGATTTTACGCTTTTCTTCGGGGTCAGATTTGCCTGCAAGGCCATCATAGAACATGTTTTTAGCATCGATGCCTTTTACATTCAATCCAATTTTACCGTACATGTCTAGCACCTGCTGAAACTCGTCCTTTCTTAAAACCCCATTGTCTACAAAAATACCATGAAGACGATTGCCAATGGCTTTATGAATTAAAGTGGCAGCGACTGTACTGTCCACACCTCCACTCAATGCCATAATCACATGACCATCTCCAATCTGTTCTTTTAACTGCGCTACCGTCTCATTGACAAAGGAGGCAGGGGTCCAGTTTTGACTACAGCCACATATTTCTACCAAGAAATTACGAATCATGGTCTTACCCTCCGATGAATGATAGACTTCTGGGTGGAACTGGAATCCGTGAAGGCTATGTCCTTGATCTGCTATTTTTCTAAAACCTGCTACTGGGATACTCTCTGTATCGGCCAATAGTTCAAAATTTTCGGGTAAAACAGTAATAGAGTCACTGTGGCTCATCCACACCTGGCTATTGTCTGGGATATGCTTAAAAATGATATCGTCTTTTTTGATGCGCAATTGGGCACGGCCATATTCTCGTTTATTGGACTTTTCTACTTTTCCTCCAAAGTTCTTAGCACTCAATTGGGCGCCATAACAAATGGTTAAAAGTGGTAGTTTGGCTAAAATAGCTTGTATATCCACATTGGGTGCTTCGTCTTCGTTCACACTCGCAGGAGAACCGCTTAGAATCACCCCTTTTAAGTGTTCATCAAATACGATTGCATTATGAAAGGGTTGGATTTCACAATAGACATTGGCTTCTCTAACTGCTCTTGCAATTAACTGCGTGTATTGGCTACCAAAATCGAGGATTAATATTTTCTCAGTCATAAGGCGAAGATACAATGAAAATAGATGTCTAGGAAAGGGAGTATTTCACATAGGGTGGGGACAAAAAAATCCCGCCTCGGAGGGCAGGATTTCAATATTGGTTAAAGACGCATTATAGCGTATTCAATTACTTTTTCTTAACCACTTGCTTCACAGCAACGTGCTTAGCTAACTTGCTCTTTAAATTAGCAGCTTTGTTTTTGTGGATGATTCCACGCTTTGCTAATTTATCAATTTGAGAAACGATTGTTGGTAACTTCTCGTCGTAAGCTTTTTGTTCTTCTATTGTCTTTAAATCACGAATAGCGTTACGGGTAGTTTTACCATAATAACGGTTTCTATCGCGACGTTTAGTTGCTTGTCTTACATCTTTTTTTGTAGCCGAATGATTTGCCATGTACTAATTAATTTTCAGGAGGGCAAAGGTAAGGGACTTGTGCAAATATTAAAAATTAAAATGAAAAAAAATAAAAATTCAGTGTAACTTATTGAAATTCAATTAGTTGAAATGAATCCAAAAACCTATTTTTTAACTATTTGAGTATAATTTGAGGAATATCTGTGAAAACACAAAAAATAGGGCTGCGTTAGATCAAAATCTTACTTAGATTTTTAGCGCATTTTACTTTATTAATCAATCATTTAAACCGATATTTGCGTACCTAGTTTTACAAATAAACGAAAGGATATACAATGAAGGATTTCAGCTACATCACCAACTCCCATCCAGCCTTCATAGAAGGTTTGTACCAACAATTTTTAACTGATCCAGCATCAGTAGACCCAGATATCATTAAATTTTTTGAAG
>CALPJR020000185.1 GCA_943323935.2 Bifidobacterium breve | reverse complement strand
TACATGAGTTTGTTTTCAAAACACACAGCATGTCATTATAATTTTAATATTGATTGGATTCATCCATTGTATTGGATTGCACTATTATTTTATTTTATTAAACCAATTTGGGCTGGATATCTAGGTCGCGTCTTTTTTATTGCCTCTATTGGTCTAATTGTTGTTAGCTACCTGCTTCCACAATCATTTTCTATTTCGGTCTATCTATTAATGGGTCTTTCTTTAGTGTTGAATTACCGTTTGATTAAAAGAGCCAGGGATGCAAAATTCAATTAAGCTAACCCCGCATCATTATAATTACGGGATAGATCAGCTTGCTTATTTTGACGAGGGCAAAGGCAAGCAAACCATCCTACTCATCCATGGATTTGGCGAAGACCATGGTGTATGGAAAAATCAAATTGAATTCCTTTCTGCACATTATAGAATCATTGCACCAAATTTACCTGGAGTGCATTGCAAACCACTCGTATTACATCATAGCCAGGCTCCAAGCATACGCATGTATGTAGAAGTATTACATGACTTAATGCACCATTTACATATTGACCAGTATTTTCTTATAGGACACAGCATGGGTGGCTATATTGGCCTATCCTTTGGAGATTATTATGTCAATCATGTACAAGGCTTGATGTTATTCCACTCTACTACTTATGAGGACAACGAAGCAAAAAAATTGAGCCGAATGAAAGTGGCAGAATTTATCCAAGAATGGGGTGTCTCTAAATTTCTTGAAACTGCTACACCTAATTTATTTGGGGATGCATTTAAAAAAACAAACCCAGGCGTAATTCAAAACATTATTGAAAGCGGATTGGGCACCAGTCAAGAAGCCATGATGCAGTTTGTATTTGCCATGCGCAACCGAAAAGCAATGACCCATTTGTTACATCAAAATGCAATGCCTGTATGGATGATTGCAGGAGAGGCAGACCTTGCCGTTCCCATACAAGACAGTTTGGAACAAATTAAATTGCTACCTTCATCAAACAGTTTGGTGCTTAAAGACGTGGGGCATATGGGGATGTTTGAAGCAACCGATCAAGTGAACGAATTTATTCATCAATGTATTCAATCTGCTTAGCGAAAATTGCTAAGCCAAAAATATAGATTATGTCAAAAATTATTTTAGTTACAGGAGCAAGTTCAGGATTCGGAAAAGCAATTGCTACAAAATTTGCAGCAGCTGGTTGGAATGTGATTTTAACTGCACGTAGAAAAGAAAAATTAGACGAATTAGCAAAAGCACTCGAAACCACTTATGGTATCAAGACTTTATCCTTGATATTTGATGTACAAGATAAAAAAGCGGTATTTGAAAATTTACAAAACTTACCTGCCGAATGGCAAGCCATCAATATATTGGTGAACAATGCAGGACTTGCATTAGGAAGAGACTCTTTTGAAAATGCCAATTTAGAAGACTGGGAGACGATGATTGATACCAATGTGAAAGGCTTACTGTATGCTTCTAAAGCTGTCTTACCAATGCTCATCAAAGAAAAAGGACATATCATCAATATTGGAAGCACTGCTGGCAAAGAGGTATATAAAGACGGGAATGTATACTGTGCATCCAAGCATGCAGTAGATGCCATTAGCAAAGCACAAAGAATCGACTTACTACCTTATCAAATAAAAGTAACCGCCATCCATCCAGGCGCAGCAGATACAGAATTTTCTGTGGTACGATTTAAAGGAGATGCAGAAAAAGCGAAGGCAGTGTATAATGGTTATACCCCATTAATGGCCGAAGATATTGCAGACACTGTTTGGTATGTCGCGAATACACCTGCGCATGTATGTATCAATGATTTAGTGATTACTTGCACAGCACAAGCAAATTCGATGTACCTACAGAAATAAATGCTGTTGATATTTTTTTGTGAAATTGATTCGAAATGAATTGATTTGATTATCCTGATTTATCCAAAATCAATCTCGGTATTGTCGCCAATATTTAAAGTACGACTCATCCCCTTCACTGCAGCATCACTTCCAATCAATGAATTATCCAATACCACTTCATCCAAAGCAGTATAGGATCCAATGATGCTATCTTTTACAATGGAACTTCTGATAGTAGTGTTATTCCCAATTGTTACATGCGGGCCGATGATAGAATTCTCTATGACACATCCATCTGCAATACTAACTGGTGCTATGATAATGCTATTGGTATACAATTCGGGATTGATCGCATAACCACCAGACTTCTTAAGCAGCATGGCATTGGTTTCTAGCAAAGTTTCTTTTTTACCACAATCAAACCAGTTTTTTACTTTAAAGGATTTAAAAGCAACGCCTTTTTTGATCATACAATCCAATGCATCTGTTAAATTATATTCCCCATTGGATTTAATATTCTCATTTACTAATTTTTGGAAGCATTCAAATAAAATAGTAGACTCTTTAATTTTATACAAGCCAACCAATGCATGATTACTTTTTGGAATGGATGGTTTTTCTACCACATGTTCAATCATGCCCTCCTCATTCATTTCTGCCACACCAAATTGTCTAGGATCATCTACTTTTTGAACACCCAACATGCTAGTAGGGCTTTCAAGCACTTCTTTAATATCGTATTCGCAAATGGTATCTCCTAATGCAATAAAAACTTCGTCACCACCCACAATATCCTTCGCTAATTGAATCGCATGCGCTGTCCCTTGACGATCGTTTTGATACACAAAATGGGTAGTCAAATTTGGGTAGGTTTGCTCCACATAATTTTGAATTTTCTCTCCCAAGTAGCCCACTACAAAAATAAACTCATTGATCCCTTCGGCCTTTAATTGATCTACAATAAAACTTAGAATAGTTTTACCCGCAATTGGAATCAACGCCTTAGGCTGTGTATAGGTATGTGGTCTTAGTTTCGCTCCTGCGCCTGCAACCGGTATAATCGCCTTCATTTAGTTTTTGTTTAGGGGAGGCTAAAAATAGTAAAAAACGCTTATTTAATGCCTTTTGATCGCACCAAAGATAGGATTATTATAAAACACTAAACAAATGTGGATATTCAATCAAAAACTCTTGTTAGAAAGCTTTGGAGTGGCCTATGGAATGAATTAATTTTGCCCCTTATAAAAGCATCCTTATGAAAAGAGATACCCTTGTTTTCGACATCATCAATCAAGAATTAGCACGTCAAAGACGTGGGATAGAACTAATTGCTTCTGAGAACTTTACAAGCTTACAAGTGATGCAAGCAATGGGTGGTGTGATGACCAATAAATACGCCGAAGGGTACCCTGGAAAAAGGTATTATGGTGGATGTGAAATAGTAGATAAAACAGAACAGTTAGCAATAGACCGTTTAAAAGAAGTTTTTGGATTAGAATATGCCAATGTACAACCACATAGTGGTGCCCAAGCCAATGCCGCAGTGATGTTGGC
>CALPJR020000184.1 GCA_943323935.2 Bifidobacterium breve | reverse complement strand
TGCTTTCTTTATGACCTTATTTATTGTGCCTGCCATGTATTTAATTGCAGAAAGATTACGTCGTCCAATGCGTCGTCAATTTGGTGGCAAGTGGATTAGCATGTTAGGTATTCCTCCTTTAACTTTTGTTTTTATTCCATTGATGTTTGTAAGCACATGGATACACAATAGACAAGTAAAAAGAAGGGCTGCAAAAAATAACGCCAACGGCGATGCTACATTCAATGGCTCATGGTTCTAACCACGCATCCTTGAAACATAGGTTTTTAAATTAAATTGTAACCCCTCGAATATTTCGGGGGGTTTTTTTATTTAGGTATTGTAGCTTTGTAGGATTAAATTATAAATTATGTCAGTACACGAAATAGACTATCAAATTTTTGGAGAAGAAATGCAATATGTTTCTGTGGAATTAGATCCTCAAGAAACCGCTATCGCTGAGCCTGGTGCTTTTATGATGATGGAAGATGGGATTCAAATGGAAACCATCTTTGGAGATGGCACACAACAGGACAGTAGTATTTTAAATAAATTATTTCAAGCCGGTAAACGCGCATTGGTTGGAGAGAGCTTGTTCATGACAGCTTACACCAATACACAATACGGAAAAAAGAAAGTGAGTTTTGCTTCTCCTTATCCTGGAAAAATTATTCCAATGTTCCTGCCGAATTTAGGTGGTAAAGTCATTTGTCAGAAGGATGCTTTTTTATGTGCTGCAAAAGGCGTAAGTATTGGGATTGAGTTCCAACGCAAATTAGGCACAGGCTTATTTGGTGGCGAGGGATTCATTATGGAAAAATTAGAAGGGGATGGCATGGCTTTTTTACATGCTTGTGGTCATGTAATTGAAAAAGATTTACAACCAGGTGAAGTGTTGAAAGTAGACACAGGATGTATTGTTGGTTTTACATCGAACGTGAATTATGATATTCAATTTGTGGGTGGCATTAAAAACACCTTATTCGGCGGAGAAGGTTTGTTCTTTGCAACGCTCACTGGACCAGGTAAAGTTTGGATACAAACCTTGCCTATCAGCCGTTTAGCGGGACGCATATTGGCTTATGGAACTTATAAACGTAAGGAAGAAGGTAGTATCCTTGGTGGCATTGGCAATATCCTTGACGGCGATGGCTGGAAGTAATTAAAAAGGGCGCATCTAGATGCGCCCTTTTTAATTTAATCGTATTTTTTTAAAAACTCAATTGATTAGACATACGCTTTAGTTCAATCTCTGCAATTTTTGCACTGAATCGTAAACTTGTTAATCTAAAACCTGCTGCTTCAAAACTTTGTTGTGCTTGTTTTACATCTACGATAGTGGCTTGTCCTAATTTAAATTTCTCCATTACCAAGGCCAATAGCGCATCTGACATTGTATAGTTCTCTATCTCGATAGGTGTTTGCTTTAAACTATTTTGATAGTTCTGATAAGTCTTGAATAATTCTGTTGATAAGTCTTGTGCTGTATTGTCGTATTGTATTTTTGCACTCACTGTATTGATCTGTGCATTTTTATAGGCACGCTTGCTTGTACTTCCGGCATAAATTGGAATACTCAAATTGAATCCCAAGAATGGACCATAGCTTTCATTTAATAAGATGAAACCCGCTGTTGATTTATTGCTATTGTAATTAAATCCGGAATTCGCTCTTAAGGTTGGATACATCAATGCCTTTGTTTCTTTTTCTAAAAACTGATTCACATTGATCAACTGCTGTGCGGATTGTAATAATGGATGCGCTTTCATTTTAGATTCTACATCGGACAAAATCATTTTTTGGTCTACCTGAATACTATCGGTGAAAACATAATTTGAATTTGCTGGAACCACCATGCTATTGAACAAGTCTGCTTTTACTTGATCTAATACTAGTAATTGGTTTTGCTTGGCTTGTAGTAAAGCATTTAAATCTAAACTAGATTGTAATAAATCTGCTTGATTAGCAACGCCTATCTCTTGTCTTGTTTTTACAATCGCCACCCTTTGTTCAGAAGCTTCAATCGATTTTTCGATGGTTTTTAAAAACGCCACTTGTCTAATCACATTATAATATTGTTGCATCACTGTTGAACTCGTGTTCAGCATTTGAACTTGCAATGCGGCTTCTGTTTGTTTTTGGATACTTTCTAGACGATCTTTTGTGGCAGCAATTCTATAGCCATTGAATAAGATCATGGTTGCCGTCAATCCACCATTTAGCGTAGACCCATCCACACCACTTCTTGTCGTATTTCTAGATGCGTCAGGAAATGTTTGATTGATCGTAGTGAGTGTATTGTTATTGGTACCTGTGGCTGTCACAGTTGGTAATCCTCCAGCAACTCCGTAATTGTTATTGTTTTGGGCAATCGACAAGTTATTTTCAACCAACTTAATGTCGTAACTATTTTGAATAGCAATGGTGACTGCCTCTTTTAAACTTAAATTATTTTGTGCATTTATTTCTTGTGAAAATAGAAGCACCAACAATAAGACGATAAAACTAATTTTTTGCATACTATAAATTTAATCCAGCAAGGGTAAAAAATGTGATTTAGTGCTATTTTTTACATCAGCGGTGGATTGGCAATGACTTAAATCCTATTTTACAAGGGTTCCTACCGATTCGCCTTGCACGATTTTCAATAAATTACCTTCTTGGTTCATATCAAATACAATGATTGGTAATTTGTTCTCCATGCACAATGTGAATGCTGTCATATCCATTACTTTCAAATTCTTTGAAATACAATCTTGGAAACTGATGGTCTCGAATTTTTTTGCGTTTGGATTTTTTTCTGGATCTGCATCATATACGCCATCTACTCTTGTGCCTTTTAAGATCACATCCGCCTTCATTTCGATCGCTCTTAATGAGCCAGCTGTGTCTGTTGTGAAATAAGGATTGCCTGTACCTGCACCAAATATGACAACACGTCCTTTTTCTAAATGTCTTAACGCTTTTCTTCTGATATAAGGTTCTGCCACCTGTTCCATATTGATCGCAGATTGTAATCTTGTATACACGCCTATTTTTTCTAACATGGCTTGTATCGCCATTGCGTTGATCACCGTTGCCAACATTCCCATATAATCTCCATGTGCTCTTTCGATACCGCTATCTGCCTCATTCATGCCTCTGTAAATATTACCTCCACCAATCACAATCGCTACTTCAATACCCAAGTCCACCAATTGCTTGATTTCATTGGCGTATTGTTCGATAATTTTTGGGTTAAAGGGATCGCCATTTCTTTCATTTCCCAATAAGGCTTCCCCCGATAACTTTAACAAGACGCGTTTGTACTTTGGCTCCATAGTAGTTGAGATTTATACTTGCAAGATACAAATTTTGAATAAGGATTAAAAAGAAAAAGGGAGGTCAATGACCTCCCTTTTGGATATTCGTTTAAACGTCTAGTTTCTA
>CALPJR020000183.1 GCA_943323935.2 Bifidobacterium breve | reverse complement strand
CCTCCGTTAGGATCTTCTGGATTGTTTTCTGAATCTAATATTTCTTCGGCTTGCTCATAGTTGGTAATGACCAATTTAATGGGGTCAGTCACCACCATTCTTCTTTGTGCAATTTTATTTAAATGCTCTCGCACACAAAATTCTAGTAAACTAAAATCAATGATATTTTCTCTTTTGGCGATACCAATACGATCACAAAAATCACGGATACTTTCTGCAGTATAGCCTCTTCTGCGCATACCACTGATGGTTGGCATTCTTGGATCATCCCAACTTTCCACATGCCCTTCTTGCACCAACTGTAATAATTTACGCTTACTCATAACCGTATAGGTCATATTCAAACGCGCAAACTCATATTGATGGGATGGGAAAATGCCTAATTGTTCGATACACCAATCATATAAAGCCCTGTGTGGGATAAATTCAAGTGTACAAATGGAGTGCGTGATATTTTCGATGGAGTCACTTTGTCCATGTGCAAAATCATACATTGGATAAATACACCATTGGTCTCCTGTACGGTGGTGATGTGCTTTTTTAATACGATACAACAAAGGATCACGCATATGCATATTTGGACTTGCTAAATCAATTTTAGCGCGCAATACTTTTTCACCATCATTGTACTTCCCTGCTTTCATTTCTGCAAACAAGGTTAAGTTCTCTTGAATACTTCTTTCTCTGAATGCATTTCCTGTTCCAGGCTGGGTAGGTGTTCCTTTTTGTTGTGCAATTGCTTCGGCAGAACTATCATCCACATAAGCCAATCCTTTTTCGATTAATTGCACAGCAAAAGCATACAATTGATCAAAATAATCGGAGGCATAACATTCTTTAATCCAATTAAAACCCAACCATTTTAAATCGGCCTTGATACTATCTACATATTCTGTTTCTTCTGTCACTGGGTTGGTGTCATCAAATCTTAAATTTGTCGCACCACCAAAAGTTTCAGCAAGCCCAAAATTTAAACAAATACTTTTTGCATGACCAATATGTAAATAACCATTCGGCTCTGGAGGGAAACGAGTCAATATACTTTTATGTTTCCCAGTTGCAAGGTCTTGGGAAATAATTTCTTCAATAAAATTTAAACTTTTTTCGTCGCTCATAGGATATTATCTATTCGGGTAAAGGTACAAAAACCTACCCCAAAAACCTATCGCATTTTAGTATTGTAAATTATCCCTTAGTACCGTATACTTTTTGTACCTCTAACACCAATTTTTCAATCTCTTGGTCATCCCCCTTAGGGCTATAGGGTTGCTTTAAACTACTTCCAAAGACAAAGGCAACAGTTTGCCATAAACCAGCATTCAATCCACCTTTATATTCCTTGATTAATTGGTAACAATTATTGCCAGTTTCTCGATTGATTAATTTCATGAGGACCTTTCCTTGATAAACAGATAAACTAGTCACTTTATCAGCGAATTCCCTTTTCAATTCTTTTTCTCTAGACTTAATAATCTGCTTTCTTAATTTTTCATCCTGTACACCTGCCAATTCTGCATTCACCGATTGAATCACTTTACTAGCTGATCTTGCATATGGATAAGTCACATATACCGCATTGCGCAATCTTGTCCAATTTTTCCAATAGTTTTTTAGCGCGTTGGTTTGAACTGCAGACACCATGACTGTAGGTAACCATGATTGAGGAATCGTATCACCCTCTGGTGTAATATAGGCTTCCACCCTTACAGTATCATACTGACTCGTCTGCGCAAAAAGCTGTTTTGGCAAGCTGATTGTGGTTACAAAAAGTAGTATACAAAAGATGGTTCTCATATTCATTGATACACTAATATACAAAAAGTAACCCTATTTCTTAAATCGATAATAGGCGCCCATCATAAATCCAATGGTCGTCACGATCACCCCCAACCATAATAAATTGATCCAAGGGAATTCATACACTTTTAATGTAATGAGGTTCGTTAAAGCAGTTGACTCTTTCACCCCTATTTCTAAAATGCCTTTTTCTTGGTCAATCACTTTATTAAAACTCAATACTAAATTCTGTGCCTTCACTGTGTCCACTTTCGAAGTCAGGTTCAAACCTTCTAGTAAGATACCAGGTTCTGCGACATATTTTAAACCTTCTTTTGAAACCACATTCAATTGTAATCTCAATTCATTCACCCCAGCTGGTCTATCACCTGGAGGATTTACATTTACTTTTTCTAGTTTAATATAGCCATTGCTATAAAAAATGGAATCCCCAACAGTAATATTAATTGGCTTGAAGCTTGTAGTATCTTCCTCTGTATGGTCTTGAAAAGAAGTCACGTACACAAAAATATCTTTGTGTAAATAATGTTTGGAAGATGGATTAGCAGAAAAGCCCTCCATCCCTTTATTATTTTTTAATACGTCAGGGTATAATTTAAAAGTCTCTCCTGTTTTCTTTTCTTTAAAATTCAATTCAAAATATCTTTTTCCAATTGCATCAAATGTATCTCTTTCATAAGTCACATTGTACTTGCCCATATCCGTTTCGATGGTTTCAAATAAAGTCAGGTTTTCTCTTGGGTCACCTACTGGACTATTTTTTTGGGTGGAGTCCACTCTCAAAGGACTTATTCCTGTTGTATTATAGCTCAAGGTGGTTTTATTTGCAGAAGATATAAATATACCTGCCAAGACTAAACCAAATCCAATATGTCCAATGGATGAGCTCGCTGATTTTAATTTTCCTTTTAGGACCACAGACCAATAGGAAATATTTCCAACGATCGCAAAAACAGAAGTCACAATAGCAATGTAAATGGCACCTAAGAATCCAGCACCTTTATCATCATAGGCAACACCTACAAAAACAAAAATAACAATGCTAATAAGGATAGTGATGATCAATGGCCAGATCATTTGTTTTTTGAAATAAGCCAAAGGAGTTGTTTTGTATTTCAAAAACTGACCAATTGCTGTCAATGCACCAATGATGATGGCTACAAAAATTTGTACTTGATTGTGCGCAAACTCTGGATCTTCTGGTGGTGCAATTTTAGTATCAAAAATTTTATTGAACACTGGTGTCGAAGTTTTTAGGATAATCACCACTGCAGAAAGTACTAATACCAATGACCCAATCAACATCCAAAATTCTCTACTATCAATTGCATCCTCCTTCACAGGTTCTAGCATTTGTTTGTAACGCACAAAATATAAAACAAAGAATGGAATGACAAAGATGAATAAGAAGAATAGCAATTGTCCATTCATGCCTAAATCGGTGAAAGCATGTACGGAAGTATCTCCCAAAATGCCACTTCTTGTTAAGAATGTAGAATACACAATTAGTAAGAAACTAATGCCAAGGAATAAATAAGTGGCTTTTAAACTAGCGCCAGTTTTATTGTATATCATAGCCGTATGAATACCCGCCACTAAAGTCAACCATGG
>CALPJR020000182.1 GCA_943323935.2 Bifidobacterium breve | reverse complement strand
GGGACTTCAATACCATCCAAGTAAAAAACGTTTTCACTTGGCGCACCGCCTCTTATAATAATATCATTTCTAAAAGTACCTCCCGCTGCGCCTCCACCTACACCCGGTAAAGATTGAATCACTTTACTAATGTCAAAATTACCACCAGGGTTGGCTTTGATATCTTCGGCGGTTAATCTTTGAATACTTAATGGACTCTCTAAAGTGGTGGCTTTTGCAGTATTTCGTCTACTTGTTACAGTCACTGCATTCAATTGGTTGACAGTAGGCTCGAGTTCTATGGTGAATATGTTTTCATTGCCCGAAGTCACAATGACATTGGTCAACAACTTTTCTTGTATACCAAGACCAGTAATTTTAATGGCATAAGTGCCAGGTAAAAGACTTGTAAACCTAAATGCACCATTGCTATCAGAGATCATTTTTTCACCACTTGGCGTTAATGACACCAAAAGACCTCTTACATTTTGTTGGGTTTTTCTATTCACCAAGAATCCGCTCAGTTTACCAGTATTTTGAACTGTACCCTGCGCTACAGCTAAATCTGTACTAAAAACAAGCAATAAACCTACAAAAACCACTTTAAACCATTGCATATACTTCTATTTTGAATTCAAGTATAAAACAATGAAAGAGAAGGTTTTGTTTAATATTTAGTGAAAATTTGTTAGATCTTTTTAGCAATATGGTCTAAAACCATAAAAGCAGTCTCGGCCATCAGGTTCCCCTTATTATCGAGTAAAGGATTTACTTCTGTGAATTCAATACAAACCAATTTGTTGGACAAAAACAATTGATCAAAAATTCCTACAATTTCTTCGGCAAAAAAGCCAATTGGTACTGGGGTGCCCGTGCCAGTAGAAACATGATCGCAGTCCATAGAATCAACGTCGAAAGAAAT
Source organism: Bifidobacterium breve (assembly GCA_943323935.2). The sequence goes on along the minus strand of CALPJR020000182.1, from coordinate 2,507 downwards.
ATAAATATGATCGCAATCTTTTAATTGTTCTACTGCCTCTTGAACACAAACTTCTAGTCCACGAAATCTTAATTCTTCTACCTTATAACATGAGACATCCTCTTTTTCAATGATACGCGCTTCGGCTGATTCAAAATCTCTTAAACCAAAATAAATTAAATCTTGAGCTAATAATTTTTGATCTGGCGTCCCTACATTTTTTAAATTATTCCAATGCAACAATGTGGCAGCACTTGGTTCGTTTACCTTACATGCAAGATTATCTTCTTGCAGGGCAGCAGCTAAAGGCATACCGTGAATATTTCCGGAGGGAGATGTAAAAGGAGAATGTAAATCGGCATGCGCGTCTATCCAAATAACGCCTAATCTTTTTTCTGGATTTGCAGCTTTGATACCGCTTATTGTTCCTAATGCAGAAGAGTGATCGCCAGATAAAACGATTGGAAAAAATCCTGTATTAATAGTTGTTCTAACAACATCGGAAACCCTTTGGCATTGCTCTACCACATGCTCGATTCTCTTTGCAAAATTATTATTGTTTTTATTGTAGATGGTTTCGTTATGCGTTTCAACGTCTGCAAATAAATGGCGGTGAAAGAAATCATTGTTTTGATTGATGGCTGCAATTTCAATAGCGTCTACTCCTAAATCCGAACCCCTAGTGCCAGCTCCAATATCAGATCTATTTTTAATAATTTTTATCGTCATACGAGTTAATTAGAGTTAATTAGGATCAATCTATAAAAGTAAAATTCAATAAACAAAGCTACTTAAATTCAAGTAGTCCAAAAATTTAAAGTACTAAAAAAATATTCAAAAAATAGAAATAGCATTCTATTTATCGAATATAAATGGTACGAGAAATACTATTTAATTTAATATCATTTCCAATGGCAATTCTACCTAAACGAAAGGGGTAGTTGGTGCCATCAGAAAATTCAAAAATAAAATTAAACACCCCAATAAAGTCATCCACCGAGCGAGATTTAAATGTAAAATTGATTAGGCTACTCGTGATCGCCGATTTCTCCATTTTATTATCACTTAAATCCATCTGCACCGTCCTTACATCTCCCATTTCCATACTACCTATCAAGCTATGTGTTGCATACTTTTCCTTCAGCTTAGTTGGTTTTAAACTAATATCAATAGAAGAAGCAAAAAGCAATGGGTCTTGAATTTCATTGATATCCATTGTGATTCTGGTTAGATAAATTTGTTTTTTAGTTGAATCTGACTGCGCGACTGCTAAAAGGGATAAAAAAACAAAGAAAACGGTACTATACAATTTCATAAAGAGGCATTATGCCTTAAAGTTACCCGAAAAATGCTTCTAACCTACAATAAGATGCTTTAAATTAGTGGAATGAAAAAAATGATTACAGCCCTATTTGTTTTATTTGGTTTGCATGCCATTGCGGGCAATGTTGATACCATAGAGATAAAAAGTGGCTATTTGAAAAAAGCAACAAAATTTGTGGTGATACAACCAACGAATCAAAATCAACAAAACAATACCCAAGCGCGTTACCCAGTAGTTTATCTGCTTAATGGTTATGGTGGAGATTATGGACAATGGCCAATCACTACCCCACAATTAACAAAAACAGCTGACGACTTAAAAATCATTTTTGTTTGCCCTGATGGCGGGATAGGTAGTTGGTATTTTGATAGCCCAATAGATAGTAGTATTCGATACGAATCTTATATCACAAAAGAATTAGTGCCTTATATAGATGCGCATTTTTCAACCAAGGCTAGTTCTAAGTCAAGAGCCATCACAGGACTAAGCATGGGTGGACATGGTGCCTTGTATCTTGCGATAAGACATTCCGATATTTTTGGTGCTGCAGGGTCTACATCTGGTGGCGTTGATTTTAGAGCTTTCCCAAATAGATGGGATATTAAAAAGGCGCTCGGTGAATATGAAAGCAATAAAGAAAGATGGTATGAATATACAGTCATGCGTCAAGTTGAATTACTTAAGAACAACCAATTGGCATTGATTATAGATTGTGGTATAGATGATTTTTTTATGCCAGTAAATCGAACATTGCATGAAAAATTACTACAATTAAAAATCGACCACGATTATATAGAAAGACCAGGTGAACACAATCATATTTATTGGGGAAGTAGCATCGATTTCCAGATCCTATTCTTTCATCATTTTTTTCAAAAAAAATAAATAAGGACTCGAATTATTGCAGGAATCTATGACGCATAGATGGTTCTGGTATCATACAGATATCTTTTTTTCCAAATAATGCATACCTATTTTTTGCAATCAAATCGTATGCAAAATCGCGCATAGGTTTTGGGATGAATTTTAATAAACGAAATGATTTTGGCCAGCCAGATAGTCGATTGGCTATTTGAATGACAGCATCTGTTTTGGTGTATACTTTTTCTTGGTCAATTAAAATGACAGAAGCAATTGCTATTTGTTCAATTTTAAATGCTTGCATGATACCCATTGCAGCAATGGATTGTGAAGCTGCGAATTG
>CALPJR020000181.1 GCA_943323935.2 Bifidobacterium breve | reverse complement strand
GCTGTTAAGCCAACAAATGGAATTTCGAATGTCCTGTTATGGCCCATAACCGTACTTTAAGGGTTGCAAAGTTAGTAAAAATAGGTCAAAAGACAAAGTTTATACTAATTTTACTAGATAATTATTCTCAGCAAATGTATCGATTTAGAGCGGGTTGGAGCAAGTTCATTTTACCTATCGTATGGGTCATGCTATTTGCGATCTGTATACTGGCGCCTAATTATCCAAACTTAATAGCAAACTACTATAACCAAGGCTTGTTTAAATATTGGACAATTGGATTGAGGTGGGTATTTGGAAGTATCCCATTTGCGATAGGAGAGCTGATTTATTATTCATTCATTATATTATTGATTATCAATATAATAAGGTATTTTATATCAATAAAAAGTTTTAATCAAATTACGCGTAACATAGGTATTAAATTGCTTAAAGTCATCTGGTTAGGCATCCGATTATTTGTGGTGTTTCAGTTGATTTGGGGCTTTAATTACATGCAACCAGAACCGACAAATGCATTCAACATTAAAGTTCAAACCCCAAAAAACGCTCAAATTGCACTCGACCAAATGAATGTATTGACCAATGAACTGATTCAGGAACTCAACCAAACTAGGCAAGAACTACCCAGCTATAAGGCCTTGGAACCCAATTTTGATCAAAATTTAGCAAAAGTGCAGCATGCTTATGGAAGCATTTCAAAGGCATATCCTAAGCTTCAACTTCAAAATCAAAGTGTCAAAAAAGCCATTTTCCCAACCTTGGGGGATTATATTGGATTTCTGGCTTTTTATCAACCCATCACGGCAGAAGCAATTGTTCGTTCTGACTTACCTATGGTGACCCAGCCTTATACCATTGCACATGAAATGGCACATCAATTAGGTTATGCATCTGAAACAGAAGCCAATTTCATCGCATTTGTGGTGGCCACCGAAGCGGATGATCCGATGTTAAAGTATTCCATGTTATTACAAATGTTTACTTATGCGCAGGATGCACAATTATTATTACTTGCAGGTTCAAAAGGTTTTGATGCATGGAAAGCGCAGATAGCAAAGAATAAAGCAATGTTAAGTCCTGCTGTATTAAAAGATCGAGCGGAGATTAAAGCATTTTTTGCCGCAAGAGCAGATAAGCAAATACAAGCATCTAATCAGTTATATGATCAATTCTTAAAATGGAATCAACAAGCAGCAGGCTTGGATAGCTATGCAGATGTATTAAAATGGGTGAGGGCGTATCGACTTAAAACTGATTCTTCCACATCATACTCTCAATAGGCTTTTCAGGCTGTCCGCTATACTTAGCGTTTTTCTTTTGATTGTATTTTACTTCAATCTCTCCATCCACTGGGAAGTAAATTAGTTGACCAATTGGCATGCCTTTATAAACGCGAACAGGTTGTTTAACAGAAATTTCTAGGGTCCAATAACCACAGAAACCCACATCACCTTTACCAGCCGTTGCATGGATATCAATACCTAAACGACCAGTAGATGACTTACCTTCTAAAAAAGGAACATGTGCATGTGTTTCTGTATATTCTAAAGTAACGCCTAAATAAAAGCCGGTTGGTTCTAATACAAATCCTTCTTCAGGAATTTCAAAATAAGTAATGGTATTATGTGCTTTGGCGTCAAGGACAGCATTGTCATAGGTGGCCAACCATTTTCCAAGATGCACGTCATAACTATTACTTCCAAGATCTTTACGATCGTATGGTTCAATTTTAATGGTTCCTTTTTGGATTTCTTCGAGTATGCGTGAATCTGATAATATCATCTTAATCGATTTATGTTTAATTTCGGTCTTTAAAACAGACCGCAATCTAATTCAAAATGCCTTTCTTTTATCAACAAAATATTAACGAGACAGCACATCTAGCCATATGGTCTATTCAAGAACCTGCGTCCTTTTTTGAGACAGATGTGCAGCTTGCTGTACCCATTGCCAATGAGGAAAGAAGGATACAACATTTGGCCGTAAGGTTATTATTTAAATTAATGATGCCAGAGGCAGATTTAAGTCAATTGGTGATGGCAGATAATGGGAAACCATACTTAATTGGATTGCCTTTTCATTTTTCATTTTCACATTGTAAGGGTTATGCAGCCTGTGCGGTAGATGATCAGCCTGTAGGAATAGATATTGAAATCATACACCCACGCATTGCAAAAGTGGCGCATAAGTTTTTAAATGACCAGGAGAAAGCAATGATTGCTGGCTTAGATGAAAAAGACCAATTGAATCAGTTGGCATTTTTATGGGCAGCCAAAGAAGCGATGTATAAAAAGTACGAACAATTGGGGATTGATTTTGCGAAGGATTTTAATATCCTTGAATTAACCAAGGAGGATAGGGGTACTGTTCCTGCCCAAATTTTACACAAGGGGAATAATATCAGTGTCCATTTAGATTACAATTTTGGATCGGACTATATCTGCGTGACATGTTATAGTTAAGCAATCTTAGATCGTTATTCTTCTTCTAGTCCAAGTGTTGCATCATCCTCTAGTAAATCTAAATGAATGGCGTCAGCACCTGCAATGCCTTCGATAGAACCTTTAATGTGCATGGCATTCAGCAATACTTTTTCAAGTTGCTTTTCTCTCGCTTTCCAAAGTTTTTCCATCGCGTCTCTTTCTTTTTGAATACTAGAACGCATCTGTCTAAAACCTTCGCCCACCGCTTTCCATTGTTCGCTGAATTCATTACTCGTTAAGTAATCATACAAAAAACTCATTTTGTCACCTTTATTGACTTGACTCTTTTTTGTATCATGGATTTTAAGAATCGCATTTCTCAATAATAAGGCAACACTTTTTACTTCTTGGAAAGAACAAATGTAGACGCCATCTTTTTCGCCAAAACGATCTAATTCTTTTGGAAAGGTTTGTGTCACAATCACTGCAATGTCTGCACCTTGACTGCGCATATCCGCTTTTAATTTATCAATCCACTCTTGGTTAAAGTCTTTGGTTCTTTTACTTTCATAAATAATTTTACCTGCTTCTTGTCCAAGGCTATTGCGTACTAATTGAATACAGTCCGCGCCACGAACACCTTTTCCTACTTCAGAAATCTGGTCAAAAGGGAAGCTTGTTTTAAGTAATTCTTCTAATAATAATTCTTGAACCTCGCCTTGCATTTGCATACTACCTTGTTCTGCTTTGCGACGCATTTCTTCGGCAAGTTTGCGTTGGTCTTCTAATTGCTTTTCTAATTCTTTTACTTTTAACACATGCTCTTGGTCTTTAATAGACAAGCGTTCTGCTTCTTCCTTTTGTATTTGTGCTTTTAAACTTTCTCTTTCCGTATTTAATTTTCTTTGTAATTCTAATTCCAATTCAGCTTCCTTAGCTTGAATGGCTTGCACTTGTTTTAAGAATTCCAATTCTTTTTGTCTGAACTCATTTACCTGCTTGCTCAT
>CALPJR020000180.1 GCA_943323935.2 Bifidobacterium breve | reverse complement strand
TATAAAAAAGTGGCAGGCTACTCACATCGCACCGCTCAACCGCCTATCCTTGCTGTATTCCTACCCTGGGGAGGTTCAGCAGGAGCTGGTCGTGTAAGACCTGCCGGTGCGAAGGTAGTAAAAACAGATTGGTTTTCCTACCAATTTTGGATTGAATTCAGACTGGAATAGCCAATAATTTGGTCATACCTACTACCAGGAGCCCTATAATAAACAAAAATGGTATAGCTATTTTCGGTCTCCCAATGATCTCCCTCTGTCCACATAAAATCGTGCATTGGATTGGGTGATTGGTCGGCTCTAAGAATATAATTGTAACTATAATAACCCTGTTTTAAATTCAACCATTTTTCATATTGTTTATTTATACTATTCCATTGCATGCGTGCATTCGTATCCAAAAGATTTCCTGTAAGTGCCCCTGCTAAGTACAATGATTTTTCAAGGTAGGGTTCCCCATTTTTTGGAAGATAGGTAAACATTACTTGGGCATAATCATTCTGATCCTCCGAACGGATCAACTCAGCATTACTAATAATGTATTGACCATTTAGATCTCTAAATGTAAAATAAGGAATACTTGACCTCGACTGATCTGGCTTTAAAATGATCCTTGAACCGTAACCAAGTTGTTGGATGGCAGCAATTCGGTCTGTTTTAAACCTTAGGTTTTGCAAGTCTAGCCACCTTGATTCCTTACCTGCAGGAAATACAAAATCCCTGTCTGCATTGTATTCCATCTGATTCCCTCTTATAAAACTAGGGGCGTTTGAAATTAAGATGTCATTATACCTCGTATTTTGTATGACCCCGACATAAAGCAGTTCTGGTTGTAGCAGTTGGATTCTTTTAACATCTAATTGTAATTGTATTTTTTGATGTGACTTTGAAATGGTTTCTTCAAAAGGCTCTTGAATACTCGCTGTGATAGGCACTTCCTGTTCAATTACAAAAAAACGTTTTGCAAATATCAGTTCATTGGGCCTGCCTTGTCTATACACTTTCATCAAATAATTACCTGACTTAGTGGGTCTGCAAGATGTTGTTGGAAAAGTAAAACTATAATGAAAATAGGCTTGTTGTGCGATAGACGAAATAGTATAGGCCCTAATATTATTTTGAGTGAGTCCTCTGGTATAATCAAATGGATTCAATGCAACAGGCTGCCAATGAATGTCCATTAATTCAATTGTGAAATAATATTGCTTGTAGTTAGCAGATAAATCGTCAAACTGAATCAATAATTCGTCTTGGGTATTGAGTCCAATCACTGGTAAAGCCAATGGCTTTCCTTTAGGAAATATTAAGACTGTTTTAATATTGGAATCCATTATTTTATCCACCTGCGCTAATAATGGCGAAGTCAAAAAATACAAACAAATTAAGAGTATCCAGTTTTTCATACCTGTTGTTTACAACTACGAAACTAAGTTGAATGCGCTAATTATAAAGATAAAAAACTAGATTTGATTAAAATTAACAGTTGAACACTGCCTTTGAAATAGCCAAAAGAATAAGTTTTTACAAACAAAAAAACTATACCCGATTTATAGTAAGACTATCTATCGCGGCTACTGCTATTAGTGTAGCTGCAATTTTACTCACTTTTTCCATTGTCAATGGCTTTCAGTCAACAGTAAGTCATAAATTATTCTCCTTCTGGGGGCATATTCAAATTAGTTCAGTCAATGGAGCTAGCCTCAATGATGACGCTCAGGTAGCAAAAAAAATAAAAACCATTTCGAATATTCAATCCAGTTCGACCTTCTTGAACCAAACCATGGTGCTTGCAAAAGATATCGAGATTGAAGGACTCAATGCAAAAGGCATTGCTGATTTTTCTAGTATCCCCAATTTGATTCAAGGCAGGATCATTCAAAGCGATGGACAAACCCCTAGTAAAGAAATTGTCCTCTCAAAAAATATGGCTTCTAAATTACATATTGTCATTGGAGATCAAGTAAGACTTTATTTTTTTCAGAACAATCAAGTACAAGAAAGAAGATTAAAGGTGGTAGGATTATTCCATTCAGGAATCGAAGCATACGATCTTAAAAATGTATTTGTGGATATTCATTTAATGCAACAACTAATACAAGCTCCTACTGCAATTACAGGCTTTCAAATAAATGTGAACGACTTAAGCACAATAGCCCAAACGCAAATAGACATTCAATCGATACTACCAGAAAATTGGGTCGCCAGTGCAAGCTCCGACCTCTATCCTCAACTTTTTGATTGGATTCAAGTTCAAAGTATCAATAGGAATATTACCATTATTATCATGTTATTCATAGCCGTTGTGAACCTCATTACCTGTTTATTGATTTTATTATTGGAGCGTGTTCCTATGATAGGAAGTTTAAATGCAATGGGCGCAACGCATGCCATGATCCAAAAAGTTTTTCTATACCAAGCTAGTTTTATTGCATGTGCAGGTATCGGACTGGGCGTATTGATTGGCCTTGGCCTTTCATTCCTACAATTAAAATTTCAGTGGATACATTTAGACGAGTCTGCTTATTTAATTGATGTGCTTCCCATCCAGATTCAACCACTACAAGTGATCGGTGTTATTTTTGGAACAGCAATCGTCTGTTACTTGTCTTTTCTTTTACCAACAATTTGGATCAAAAAAATCAGTCCTGCTAAAGCAATTCGATTCGATTAATGTTGCCAGTTGGCTAAGATAATACCTGTGGCAACTGCGGCGTTTAAGGATTCGGCAGCGCCATATTTCGGAATGGTGATTGGGTCCGTGATCAATGCTAAAATAGGTGGACGAATCCCTTTTGATTCATTGCCTATTACCAATATTCCTTCCTTGGCCAAGGTTGTTGTTTGTATGGACTTGCCTTCAAGTACTGCGCCGTAAATAGGCATTTTGGAGGATTGTAATAATTCAGGTAAATCTGACACAATCACTTGCACTCTTAAAATACTGCCCATCGTACTTTGCACCACTTTTGGATTGTAGCAGCTTGCTGTGTCAGCACTCACCACAATTTGATCTAAGCCAAACCAATCAGCCGTTCTAATAATGGTGCCTAAATTTCCAGGGTCTTGAATGCCATCTAAGAATACGGTCATCTTGCCCTTTAATTGAACTGGGCCATTTATTTGTTTTTTCTCAACCAATGCGATGACTTGATTGGCTTTGTGTAATTGGGTTAATTTATCTAATTCAAAATCCGCTACCTCTGTCACATAATGTGGCTTAAAGGGTTGACTTTCGATCCACTCCTTGGTGGCATAAGCTTGTCGAATCACCCATTCTGAAGCCATCAGCTCTTCCATCATTTTTGGTCCTTCGATGATAAAAACAGATTCTTCTGCCCAATGTTTTTTATGGGCGAAAGATTGGATATATTTGAGCTCATTCTTATTGATCATGCGCATGCATTTAGGGAAAGTTAAAATTATTCGATTCTCCTCAAGTTTGAGTCTATTCAGCCTTTTATTTTT
>CALPJR020000179.1 GCA_943323935.2 Bifidobacterium breve | reverse complement strand
GATAGCCTTTCTTGTACCAAATATCTGGTACAAATACAACATAGCCTCGGCTTACAAAGAATGGAATATTCAATCTAGAGGGTGTTGGAGAAGGAGGTAAATAATTATGTAGGGTTTGATTGTTTCTTTCATAGAAATAGACAATCATTGGATATTTCTTTTTAGCATCAAAATCTTCTGGTAAGTATAAAACACCTTCTGCAGTTCTACCTGTGTATGCTTTCCATTTAACCAATTGAGATTGCATCCAATTGTAATTAGCTTGTTGTGGATTGATAGCGGTGAGTGCAACGGAACTTTGTTTTTGCTGTGTAAATGTATAAGGATAAATATTTGCTGCATTTTTTTCATCTTCTTGCAATACAATCAATTGATTTGATTTTTTTGCACCAACGATTGTGGTTAAATGCATTGGAATATCTGTGATCGTAAATAAAGATTTATTCGCCAAGTCCAAAATAGCCAGGCCTTCGTTTTTATTGATTTCGTTGTATACCCTTAATAAAATTTGATCCTTAAAACCAATCATTTTTTTATCCGCATTTAAATTCACAAAACGATATTCATTTTTAGATGAACGCCCTTTGGTTAAAAGCTGTGAAGCAGTTTGTCCAGTAGCATCAACCAGCCAAAGATCATAGCGGTCATATAGTATGAAATTTTTATGATTATCCATCCACATTGCTATACCATAAGCATTTGGATCATCAGGCACGTCATTGTCCTCGTCATACAATGGAAATTGGATGTCTTTTGCAATTTGCTTGGTCTGCAATGTGGTTGTATTGTAAGACTTAAATTGTTTAGATATTTCATCATAAAATACCACTAAGCTGCCATCATAGGATGGAGTCACCAAACTACTTTTTAATCCTTTTTGAATGAGTTGTTTTTGACCAGTCTTAGTATTCAATGCATATAAATCTCTTTTCCCATAACCCTCCCATTGGCTTGCAATGGTAAAATTTGAATCAATATTAGCAATGGCTATTTGACCATCACCCTCCATTGTCATTTGAATTTGACGATCATTGATTTTTCCTAGATAGGTAAATGAATTACTTGCAGGTCTATAGATGACTGCCTCTGTGCTTTTTAAATTAGTTTCAAGACTTTTTAATTGAGTAGACTGCAAATTAGCATCGGTGTAGTTCCATATATCTAGACTTACCCTATCAAATTCTGGTAAGCTTGTATCCTTTAAAGGCAAGATAGGTTGTACACCAAAACTTAATAAAGCGCCAGTCTTGCTAAAATTAATTTTCTTATCCCCACCAATGGTATACTGATTTGGCATTACAACATCTGTTCTGTTCATCACAAATTTGGCAGAATCCATTTCATGCGTATAATAAGCAAGGTTATAATTTTTTTGTAAAGCTTTGTCTGTACTATCTCTTTCAATTAAATAGGCTAATTGTTTTCCCTCTTCGTCCCAATTAAAATTAGTTGCAGTATAAAAACGACTGTTAATAGTTTTTAAGTTTGTATCTGCAATGGAAGCTAGAAGTATTTTGGCTTCATTTAATTTAGTCTTGACTTGATACATCATTAGTCCTTCGCCTTTAGGATGTATAGCATAGTCTGTTATATTATTAAATACCCTTTCTTGTCCTGAATTTAAGTCTCTAAAAAAGAGCTGCGCGCCCTCCTTTTTAATATCAGTTTTTGGGTCACTTAAATATGCAATGATGTCATTTCCAAGTTCAGGGATTTGAAAACTTTTAACTGCTGGTATAATTTTGATATTACCAGTGGCTAATGTCAAAATAACCAAGCTATCTTTTGGCATTTCTTCTGGCTTCTTCTTAACAATCTTAGCTTTCCTAGTTTCATCGAACTTAGGTTTGATTTTTGCAATTAAAAATGCATTGTTTTCTGTAAACTTTGCTTGTGCTCCACGTTCAATATTAAATAATTGATTTGATTTAAGATGCTTTACATACAAAATTGCATCACCTTCTTGTGGGGCAACTGTATAAGACATCCAATTGCCATTATTTGACAATAACACCTCTCTTATAGACTGCCATTGGTCATATACAGAATGATCTAATGGTTTTTTTTGTGCTTGACTATTTATTGATAATAATAGCAAGAAAATAGAGTAAACAATACGCTTCATATAGGTTTATTTGAGTACCTAATTTACGATAAGTTTTAATTAAAATAGGGATCTATTTTGTTTTTTGCTGACGCAAAACACGAAGCATCTGAAGTAGGACAGATATTGCGATTAAACTCATGCCAATATAAAACCCCTTACCCATTTGTTTATGTTCTTGAAACAAAATGATAGCAATAATGATCCCATACACTGGCTCTAGATTAAGTGAAACATTCAGGGTAAATGCACTGATTTTTTTGAGTGCGCTGAGCATCAAATGATTAGCTAAAACGGTACATACCAAAGATAAAATGATAAGCCAGAACCAGTCAGATTGAGTTGGCAGAATAAATGTGCTATGTTGGTATTGATTGATTGCTAATATGACAATCGCTAGAAAGCCTAAACCACCTAGCATCTCAAAAGTTTGGATCGTTTGAGTCGTGTATTGAGCGGTTAATCTTTTATTAAAAATGGTAAAAATGGATGCAAATAAGGCTGAAACTAATCCAACCAAAATACCTGTTCTAAACTGAATATCAAATTGAAAAATAAATAATATCCCAATTAAGCTAAGCACACCAATTAGTAATTCATTCCAGATGAATTTTGTTTTGAAAAACAATGGCTCAAGTATTGCAGTAAAAAGACCAACGCAGGAAATACATACCAATGCAACAGATACATTGGCCAACTTAATACTTCCATAAAAACAAACCCAATGAATTGAAATAAGTACACCAATGAACATCAGCCAAGCTTTTTCCTTTAATGGCACTTTCTTTGGCTGTTGGTGCAATAAGTATATTGGGAATAGCGCAAGCACTGTCAATAAAATTCTATAAAATACAATGTATAGTCCATTCAATTGAATCAAATTGCCAATCGGTGCCGTTAATCCAGCCAAGAAAACAAATACATGTAATTGTATGAATGATCGCTTAAGACTGCTCACGCTTAATTTGTTTGATAAAACGAACTGTAAAAGATTGCCATTGCATACTTAGCACGCCGAGCACAGCTTCTTTGATGATACCTTTTGACATCTTGCTTACACCAATTTTTCTATCAATAAATGTGATAGGTACTTCCTTCAATTTAAAACCTAAACGCCATGACGCAAATTTCATTTCAATTTGAAATGCGTAACCTATGAATTGAATATGATCCAATTGCATGGATGCAAGCACTTTACGCTTATAACAAATGAATCCGGCAGTTGGATCCTTCACCGGCATGCCAGTAATAATTCTTGTATAAAGTGAACCTCCTTTTGAATAGATCAATCTATCTATTGGCCAATTTTCTGTTGCTCCGCCTTTTACATATCTGCTACCAATAGCAACATCAGCACCATTTTCACAT
>CALPJR020000178.1 GCA_943323935.2 Bifidobacterium breve | reverse complement strand
TTAAACATACGTAATTCTAAACCTGCTTCAATCTCTGAAGTAATTTCTGGCTTTAAGAAAGCATTCTTTACTTCATTACCTAAAGTAGCATAGTTGAATTTAGTACCACCATCATTTGCATAAGCTGCACCAATTGGGTTAACAGAATAAATAGTTTGTAGTTGATAAGGAGACGCATCACCCGCAACTGACACACCAGATACTCTTAATTTACCGTAATTGATAATGTTCTCAGGTAACTTCACTAATTCTGTGAATACGAAACCAAGACCCACACTTGGGAAGAAATAACTTCTGTTATCAGAAGGTAATGTAGAAGACCAGTCGTTTCTACCAGTTACGTTCATGAACAAGTAATTTCTAAATCCTAATTGTAAGTCAGTTAAAAGACCCATTTTACGGCTCTTCTCAAAACCATTGAAATCGTTGGTTACTGTAGCAGTATTTTTTAAAGAACGAATAGCTGGGTCAATTACACCGATACCAGTGTTCTTCATGTAACGGTTGTACTTTTGTAAGTAATCCGCACCCACTACCCATTTAACATCAAAGTCTTTGTTGATATCAGTCTTATAAGTTGCTAAGAACGTGTAGTTCAAAGTCTCATTTGTGAAATCAGCTTCTTGATAACGACCTACAGGTTGTGATGTACCACCTGGGCGTAAATAGTTTGTTTGATGATCTGTGTAAGTATTGATACCACCACGAGCAAACAAATTAATTTTAGAATTGATGTCATAACTAAATGACAAGTTACCAAATACACGATTTACTTCAGAAGTAAATGTATTGTACTTCGCAATCCAATAAGGGTTATCTAAAGCTCTATAGAATACGTTGTTTCCTTCTGGAGTTTCAAAAGGATAAGCGTTTAAGTTATAGTTTCTTGGTAAATAATACAAACGAGCATAGATAGAAGAAAATCCTTCACCAGGACCGTAGTCAGCGAAGTAAGACGCACCAGATTGTGGTGAGTTTTGGAAATTCTTTACATAGTTTACGTTACCTGTAATTACTAAACCGTTATTCAAAGTAGAATTACCACCAAAGCTTAATGAAGTACGCTCTGTCTTGGAATTAGGTACAATACCTACGTTATCCATTCTAGAGAAACCTCCATTGATACCAGTTTTACCAGTAGAAGAGTTGATGTTAATGCTATTTTCAGCTACTGTTCCTTGCTTGAAGAAACCACCTACGATATCATATGCTTTGTATGGAACCATTACACCTACTAATTCTGGGAAAGCAGCACTATAACGAGGAATGGTATAAGACAATGAAGTTAAAGGATGCGCAACTTCCATAGGAGATTGCGTAGTTGTATAACGCTCATATCCAACTGAAGCATTCACTTGATCTCTGTATGCTCCAAAAGGAGAACCCCAGTTACCAATGAAACCACCGTTGTAGTTACCATTTGAACCTTGACCATAAACGTCTTGGTATTCTGGTGTGTTACTTACATTTTCAATTGAGTAAGAAGAATTATAAGTTACTTCTAAACCTCTAGCTTTTTTTGTGTTACCTGTTTTTGTAGTGATAATGATCGCACCATTTTGTGCACCAGAACCATACAATGCAGCTGCGTTCGCACCTTTTAAGATAGTCATTGACTCAATATTATTTGGATCAACGTCATATAAACGGTTAGAGAATACAGTGTTCGCATCGAAACCTGCAGATTGGTTTACTGAGTTATCAAAAGGGATACCATCTACCACAATCAATGGTTGGTTGTTACCAGAGAAAGAAGTAATACCTCTAATGTTGATTTTACTACTTTGACCAGGAGCACCACCACCACCAACTACTGTCACACCAGGTACTTTACCTTGTAACGCACGTAAGATATCTGGCTCAGATTTTTGTGCTAACTGATCGGCTTTAACATCCACTACTGAAGACGATAAACGCTTTTTTGAACTAGACTGTCCAAAAGAGGTTACGACAACTTCAGATAAAGAAGCATCTTCTTGTTTTAAACTTACATTCAAAGTAGTTCCGTTAACTGTGAACTCTGCTTTTTTGTATCCAACACTAGAGAAAACTAGTGTAGCTCCAGATTTAACTGAAATTCGGTACAAACCGCCATCATCAGAAACAGTTGCAATTTTTGAATTTTTTTCTTGTACTGTAACACCGGCCAAAGGACTGCCTTTGTCACCTGTCACCTTACCAGTGATAGTCACGCTTTGTGCAATAGCAACTCCGATAGAGCAGCATGCCAATAGCAGACCAAGTAGCAATTTTTTTCTCATACTGTTAAAAATTTAATAATAAATACGGCTATTTTGTATAAATAACTTGGGTTGAAATTAAAAAAAAAATTCTTATTATCTTTGATTTTGTTAATAAAAATTTAACGTTTTATATATCTGACTTAATACACTGTATAATAATTAATTAAGTATATAATATATAAATAATATTAATAAATGTTAGTTATTTTTAGCGAATTTGTCTAAAAAATGTTTGATTTTTGATTCAAATGATTAAAGTCATACAGTTTGCTGTTTTTTAATTAAAAATTGGTCTAAAAAGCATGAATTTAAACGTAATTAAAGTAGCACTGTTTGCCTGTATGGTGCTGTTCCAAAATTCAATTTTAGGTCAAGTAAGGATCAATTTTGAGACAAATATTAAGCCCATTTTGACTAAACACTGTGTGAATTGTCATCAAAATGGAGGCATCGCACCATTTGCTTTAGACAATTGGACCGATGTGGATGCCAGGGCAATTATGATTGGCGCTGTGACCGCAAGTAAATACATGCCCCCTTGGAGAGCAGATACCAGTTTTCAACATTACAAAAACGAAAATTATTTAAGTAAAAATGAAATTGAACTGATACAACAATGGATTCAAAATGAGCAACCCCGTGGCATAGTAGAGCGAAGAAAAGAAAAAGGATTACCACCAAACAAGGTTAAGAAAAAACAAGGAACTGAAATTCAAATTGGCTTTAATCGTGCATTCATAATCAAGGGTGAAAATAAAGAAGAGTTTAGATTTTTTCACATGCCTTCCAAGATCAAAGAAAACGGATTCATACAAAGTATTGAGTTTGCACCGGGCAATAAAAAACAAGTGCATCATAGTAGAATCATGATTGATACAACTCAATCTATCAGCGGCATAGATGGACTTTCAGAAGAGGATTCTTCCATCTTGAAATACCAAACTAAACCATTAGCAGATCCATTTTTATTTGGTTGGGTTCCAGGAAATGATAAAATTATTTTTCCAAAAGGAATAGGAAAAAAAATATATGCTAACTCAGACTTTATTGTGAATGTGCATTATGTACCAAGTCCAATTCAAGTTGTTGATTCCTCCTCCATCATTATTCAATTAACGGATGAACCTGTCGAAAGAGAAGCGCAAACCCTCACCTTGACAGAAAATAATATTTCGAATCAACCCTTTATTATTTATCCAAATAAGAAGTCTACATTTTACATGCGATCGCCCATTCTGCAAGACAGTATATCGTTAAT
>CALPJR020000177.1 GCA_943323935.2 Bifidobacterium breve | reverse complement strand
TATAAATTTCTATTTAAAATGGCAGTAAAAATGAGACTACAGCGTCATGGTAGTAAAAAAAGGCCTTTCTACTTTATAGTAGTGGCTGACGGACGCGCACCAAGAGATGGTAAATTCATCGAAAAAATTGGTACTTACAATCCTTTAACGGTTCCAGCGACAATCAATTTAGATCGTCAAAAGTCTTTAGAGTGGTTAAACAAAGGTGCTCAACCTACAGACACCGTTCGCAGAATTTTGTCTTTCAAAGGAGTACTTTATTTAAAACACTTATTACGTGGTGTTAAATTAGGTCTATTTGATGATGCAACTGCAATGACTAAGTTTGAATCTTGGTATGCTGAGCATGAAACATCAATTGCTTCTAAGAATGATGCACACAAAAAAGCACAAGCTGATAAAAAAGTGTATGTACCAGTAGTTAAGAAAGTAGCTGAACCAGTTGCTGAAGCACCTGCAGAAGTTGTTGCTGAAGAAGCACCAGCTGAAGTGGAAGCACCAGTTGCTGAAGAAGCACCAGTAGCAGAAGTTGAAGCACCAGCTGCAGAAGCGGCTGCTGAAGAAACACCAGCTGCAGAATAAACTAAAGAAATCTGAAATTTAAATAAGATTCAATAGCATTTAACCTCCCGAAATTCGGGAGGTTTTTTTTATCGTCCAATCATTTACTAAATTTGTTTATGAGTGAGTATATCCACATAGGAAAAATTGTTGCAGCACATGGTCTAACAGGGCATCTTATTTTAGAGCATGCTTTGGGCACACCCATTCACTTTAAAGGCATTGACGCTATTTTTATTGAAAAAAATACAGCCAGTTTTATTCCTTATTTCATTCAGTCCGCATCCGCTAAAACCGAAAGTTTAACCCATTTACAAGTAGAAGGCATTACCACTAGAGAAGCTTGTAGTATTTTGATTGGGAAAAAAGTATGGCTGCCAGAAACCGAATTCCAATTGTTGGTTGATAAAAGTTCACCCCTTTCCTTACTTGGATATATGGTGGTTGAAAATGGAAAAGAATTAGGCAAGGTACAAGAAGTGATAGAACAGCCTCACCAGCTGATGGTCACGATTTTATACCAAGGCAATGAGACCTATATTCCTTTGCATGAAGAGAGTCTTAAAGGAGTAGACCATGCAAAAAGGCAAGTGTATGTGGCATTGCCCGATGGTTTATTGGATTTACATTAAACCTGATTTTTTTAAAAAAATTAGAGGTCTACTAAAGCGTATCTTTGAGTCTCAAATTCAATTATGTAATTATGAGCTTAAGATTAGGAGATATCGCGCCAGACTTTGATGCCAAAACAAGTATTGGAGATATTAATTTCTATACCTACCTAGGGGATAGCTGGGGGATTTTATTTTCTCATCCAGCTGATTTTACACCTGTTTGTACAACTGAATTAGGGAAAACAGCCGAATTACAAGAAGCCTTTGAAAAACGCAATGTAAAAGTATTGGCATTGAGTGTGGATGGTGTTGAAAGTCATAAAATATGGATCAATGATATCAATGAAACGCAACATGTACAGGTTGGATTCCCAATCATTGCAGATGAAGACAAACATGTTGCAGGCCTTTATGATATGATTCATCCAAATGCCTCTGAAACATTTACAGTAAGGGCTTTATTCATCATTGGACCAGATAAGAAAATTAAATTGACGTTTACTTATCCTGCATCAACAGGTAGAAATTTTGTAGAAGTTTTAAGAGTGATCGATTCATTGCAATTGACTGCGAATTATAGTGTAGCTACTCCAGCAAACTGGGTGGATGGTGAAAAAGTGATAGTTGTACCTGCTATCAAAACCGAAGATGCCATTAAGCAATTTCCTAAAGGAATAGATGTGGTGAAGCCTTATTTACGTTATACCCCTCAACCTAATAAATAGTTTTTTGTATATTTAGTTTCTAAACTATTTATGCATGAAGCATTTTTTATTCAGTTTTTCTTTTGCGCTTTTAGTGTTTGTTGGCCATGCTCAAAAAACCTATTTGCAATGTGGTCAATTAATTGATGTTAGACAATTGCAAGTTTTAAAAGAAAAAACAATTGTAGTAGAGGGCAATAAAATCCTTGATATATTAGATGGGTATCAAGCAGGTACTGCTAGTGATAAAGTAGTGAACTTAAAAACAAGCACTGTGATGCCGGGTTTAATGGATATGCATGTGCATATTGAAAACGAAACCAATCCCAATAGATATTTAGAAGGCTTCACGCAAAGTCAAGCAGATATTGCTTATGGCTCACTACGTTTTGCAGAAAAAGATTTAATGGCAGGATTTACCTCGGTACGTGACTTAGGTGGTTCAGGTGCAAACATTGCTATGCGCAAAGCCATTCAAAAGGGATATGTAGTAGGTCCTCGTATTTTTACTGCAGGGAAATCAATTGCAACAACAGGGGGTCATGCCGATCCTACGAATAATTATAGACCAGATTTAATGGGAGATCCTGGTCCAAAAGAAGGTGTGATCAACGGACCTGAAGATGCTTATAAAGCAGTAAGGCAGAGGTATAAAGACGGGTCTGACTTAATTAAAATTACAGCGAGTGGTGGCGTATTGAGTATGGCCACTAATGGAGAGAATCCTCAGTTCACCGAAGAAGAAGTAAAAGCGATTGTGGCTGCTGCTAAGGATTATGGTTTTAAAGTAGCCGCGCATTGCCATGGAGTGGAAGCAATGAAGAGAGCCATTCGTGGTGGCGTAAGTTCAATTGAACATGGCACTTTAATGGATGAGTCCGTATTTCCGTTGATGGTACAATACGGCACTTATTTAGTGCCTACCATCATCGCTGGAAAATCTGCGGCAGACTCTGCAAAAATTCCTGGTTATTTCCCTGCTATGGTTGCAAAAAAAGCATTGGAAATTGGACCAAAAATTCAAAATACTTTTTCAAAAGCATATAAGGCAGGCGTTAAAATTGCATTTGGAACAGATGCGGGAGTCTATGCGCATGGAACCAATTGGAAAGAATTTGTATACATGACCGAAGGAGGGATGCCATTTTTAGAAACAATACAATCTGCTACATGGAATGCGGCAGACTTAATGGGTGTTCAGAATACATTGGGTAGTATTGAAAAAAATAAATTAGCAGATATCATTGCTGTAGAAGGAGACCCTACAAAAAATGTAAATCAAATGGGTAAAGTAAATTTTGTAATGAAGGACGGGGTGGTGTATAAGAATGGAATCAAATAAATAAAATCGAACATAGTTTTATTTATTCCACTTGTCTAATTGCTTAATCGTTGCCGCTAAATCTTTTGGAAGCGGCGCTTCAAAAGCAAATGCCTTTTCTTTAAAAGTAAGTTTTAAACTATGTGCATGCAAGGCATGTCTTGCAAGTAGCGGCTTTTCTTCTTCTTCGGATTTGCTTAATTTAAAATTCTTTTTCTTAATACTTGAGAGTAATAATTTAACCCCATCGCCATAGATTTCATCTGCAATGATTGGATGTCCAATATGTTTTGCATGCACCCT
>CALPJR020000176.1 GCA_943323935.2 Bifidobacterium breve | reverse complement strand
TCCATCATCATAAAAGCACCAGGCTCAGCGATAGCGGTTTCTTGAGGATCTAATTCCACAGAAACATATTGCATTTCTTCTCCAAAAATTTGATAGTCTATTTCGTGTACTGACATAATGTATAATTTAATCCTACAAAGCTACAATACCTAGATAAAAAAACCCCCCGAAATATTCGAGGGGTTACAATTTAATTTAAAAACCTATGTTTTAAGGATGCGTGGTTAGAACCATGAACCATTGAAAACAGTATCGCCGTTGGCGTTATTTTTTGCAGCCCTTCTTTTCACTTGTCTATTGTGGATCCATGTGCTTACAAACATCAATGGAATGAATACAAAAGTTAAAGGAGGAATACCTAACATGCTAATCCACTTGCCACCAAATTGACGACGCATTGGACGACGTAATCTTTCTGCAATTAAATACATGGCAGGCACAATAAATAAGGTCATAAAGAAAGCAAAAGCCAACCCAAAAATAATGGTCCAGCTTAATGGCTTCCAGAACGCAACGTTATCGCCACCAAAGAAGATATGTGGATTTAGTTCGCTAAATAAAGTCACAAAGTTGATATTGAATCCAACTGCAATTGGAATGAAACCAAGGATCGCAGCAAGTGCAGTTAATAGTACAGGAATAATCCTAGTCTTACCAGCTTGAATCACAGCCTCTCTTGTTTTATAGCCACGGCTTCTTAATTCATCCGCAAATTCAATCACAAGGATTCCATTTTTAACAACGATACCAGCTAGTCCAACAATACCAAGACCGGTCATGATACCAGATACTTTCATACCTGTTAAAGCAAATCCTAATAATACTCCAATGATACTAAATAAGATCTCTGTTAGGATGATCACTGACTTAGAGATAGAATTGAATTGCAATACTAGGGTGAACAAGATCAACATCAATGCAATGATCAAGGCTTTACCAAGGAAGGCAACCGTTTCTAATTGTTGTTCGTTCTCACCTGTTTGTTGAACCGTCACACCTTCTGAGATGCCTCTATAGTTTTCGATGTATTGAGCAATCACTGCATTGACAGCAGTTGGATTATAGCCTTCGTTTGTCAATACATTAGAACGTAATTGGATTTGTCTTTTTTGATTCTTTCTTTTTACACTTCCTAAAGTACTTGTAGGTTCTACTTTTACTAAAGAACTGATTGGGATATTCTTCACCATCCCCCCCGCTGCCATATCACGGAAAGACAAGCGCATATTTAATAAGTCTACTAAATTTTTACGTTGCATCTCTTGATTACGTAATTGAATTTTGTATTCGTCTTTACCGTCTTTAATTTTAGAAATTTCTTTACCAAATAAAGCAGTACGAATTTGCATCCCTACTTGAGCAGAAGATACACCTTCACTTAATGCACGGTCTCTGTCTATTGTTAAGGTTAATTCTGGATTTTGTAAATCCACATCCATCTTTAATTCTTCAATACCTGGGATCTGTGCAGCATCTAAATAGTTCTTTAATCCAACAGAAGTTTTGATTAATTTATCAAAATCTTCGCCCTGAATTTCAATATTCACTGGAGGCTCTGTTGGTGGACCATTAGACTCCTGAGTTACTGTAATTTCCGCACCAGGTATGCCTTTCATTTCCTTACGTACTGCATCTAAATATGGCATAGTAGAAACACCATGACGTTTTTCATACTCCACAAAATTCACTTGTATACGACCTAATTCAGATCGAGTACTTCTGTCTCCACTCTTTGGATCGCTTGCCCCCACTGCAATATTGGCAATCGTAGATTCAACTACTGGATTCTTTTTTCCATTCTCTGTACCCAATACTTTATTCACTCTAGCTTCAAGCACTTTTGTAATGGAATCAGTATGTTTTACTTCAGAACCCACTGGTAATTTTATATACACATAGATCTCGTTAGGATCTGCTTGAGGGAAAAATTCAATGCCTGTTCTGCCTGTACCAACACTGATACCAAAGAGCACGAATGATAAAATCAATAAACCAAAAGTGGCGAACAATAATTTTACAGGTCTCCATCCGTTTAAAGATCTTCTTAAAATACGCTCATATAAATCCATCATATTTGGCAAGGTCTTCTCTTGGAATTGTTTGATCGCAGCCGTAATAAAATATTTATTGGCTACCACTAAAAACATAAAGAAGATGACTAAGTTGCCTAAGAAAGTAGCACCCATAATATCTAATACAATTCCAAAACCAATTGGGATCCAGAAAGTCTTTTTCTTAAAGATGGCAGATTTTGGTTCATTGCTATCATGCTCCTCGTGGTTCATAAAGTCCACCGCAAAAACTGGATTCATAATAAAGGCTACCACCAAGGATGCTGTTAATGTAAAGATCAACATGGCAGGTAAGTAGACCATGAATTTACCAATGATACCAGGCCAGAACAATAATGGGAAAAACGGTGCTAAGGTGGTAATGGTTCCAGCTAATACAGGAATAAATACTTCACCTGCAGCCATTTTAGCCGAAGTGGTAGCAGTTAATTTACCCTTGCCTTGCACAAAAATTCGGTGGGTATTCTCAATCACCACAATTGCGTCATCTACAATAATACCCAATCCAAATAAGAGGGCAAACAACACCATGAAGTTCAAAGTAATATTGGTGCCAATTAATAAATTACCTGCGGGTAAAAAGACAAAAGCAACAAACATACTCAATGGAACAGACAAGGCTACAAAGAAGGCATTGGTCACGCCCATAAAGAACATCAGTACAATCAATACCAATATAAATCCAATGACAATGGAGTTCACTAATTCTGTGAAAGAAGACCTTGTTTTAATACTTTGATCGCCAGTGATCACTGTTTTTAGGTCTTTTGGTAAACTTGTTAATTTAGCTTCGTCTACAATTTTCTTCACTGCATCAGAAGTTTCAATTAAATTTTCACCACTACGTTTGATAATGTTTAAAGTCAATACATTTTTACCATCTAAACGCGCATAGCTATCGTTTTTCTTAACGGTATCTACAATATTAGCTACGTCTTTTAAATAGATAGGTGCGCCACTTGTATTACGAACAATGATATTCGCAATGTCGTTGGCATTTTTAAGTTGTCCTTTCAATTGAAGGTTACGTTGCATGGTGCCTACTTCTAAAAGACCACCAGATAAATCAAGGTTCTCTCTTTGTATGGCAAAAGTGATATCGTCAAATGTTATGCCGGAGCTTTGCATTCTAAAATTATCTACATTAATTTGAAACTCACGCTCAGGTGCACCTACTAGGTCTACACGGTTCACTTGTGTGATGTTTTCTAATTTGTCTTTTAAATCATCTGCGTATTTCTTTAATTGCACCGAACTATAATTACCGCTAATGTTCACATACATAATTGGTTGCTCACTAAAATTCACTTCAATCACACGAGGTTCCTGTGTCAAGTCATTTGGCAAGTCATTCTTTGCCTTATCCACCGCATCTTTTACTTTTTGTAATGCAATATCTGGCTTCACACTGGTATTGAATTCTACCGTGATG
>CALPJR020000175.1 GCA_943323935.2 Bifidobacterium breve | reverse complement strand
CTTCTCTGATAACGAATGTACCTAAGAAGAATTCATTTACAGAACCTAAGTCAAGAATTGTATTCACGTTGTAAGAATGGTTCACACCAAGTGTAACACCAAAATTCTGAGTTCTAACTACATCAAACTGATAAGAGAATAAACCATTAATTGAAAACGATTTGTAACGGAATTCAAAATCCAATCCACCTTGGTGTTTAGGTAAATAGTTACCAAACTTAGCAAACTGACCTGCTTTAGCAATATCATTTGTTACTTTACCATCTGGAGTTTCATATCTTGGAGCACCTGTAGCAGGATCTGCACCTAAATAATTATAGTTATAGTGTGTTCCATAAGCTAAACCTTCTCTGATCACGAATGTACCTAGGAAGAATTCATTCACTGAACCTAAGTCAAGAATTTTATTCACGTTGTAAGAATGGTTCACACCAAGCGTTACACCAAAATCACGAGTTCTAATTACATCCACTTTAGCGTTTAATTCTAAACCTTTGTTTTGCATTTTACCAGCATTGATATACAAGCTACCAAATCCAGTTGTACCAGACAATGGTTGGTTAACAAATAAGTCTAAAGTCTTCTCGTCATATGCATCTAAGTTGAAACGAGCACGGCCATTCCAAACACTAAAGTCGATACCAATATTTGATTTTTGAATTCTTTCAATTTGCAAATTAGGGTTACCTGGGCTATTAGGTATTAAACCACCGATGGTAGAACCAGCATAAGCTGCAGTACCAAAAGTAGGCACCTGAGGACCTTGATAGTTGGTGATAGATTGTAAACCTGCTCCATAAGATGAAGTAGAAATAGAACCAATATTTGGAATGATACCAAATGATAATCTCAATTTCAAGTCAGAGAAAATAGATTGCTTGCTTAAGAAACGCTCTTGTAAAGCATTCCAAGTAAAACCAGCAGACCAAGAAGTTACTTCTCTATTTTCTTCGTTTACGATTCTTGAAGTACCATCACGACGAATATTTGCATTTAAAGAATACTTGTTATCATATGTATATTTTGCAGTAGCAAAATAAGAACGGATACCAAATCCAGATTTTGCACTAGATGCGTTCTGAGGATAAGTTGCAGCACCGTTTGTTGGTAATGCTGTAGCACCCTGACCTGTTTGAGTCAAACGCTTGTCTAAGTTAAACAAAGTAAAACCTAAACCTCTTTGGAAACCTCTCACAATCTCAAAGTTAGCAGATGCTTCTAATTCAGATTTACCAAATTTCTCATTGTATAAAACAGATGAAGTATTGATGAATTCAGAAGTTACTGTATTTGATTCTTGTGCCACACCAGATTGGAATGACTGCAAAGAACCAACATAAGAATCTGCATTTACATAACGATTCACATAGTTACTAGAAGCATTCACACCCAAGTTATTTCTAACAGTTAAGGTTGGGAAAAGCTTGTAAGCCAATAAACCATTACCTACCATTTTAATTTGATCGTAGCCTCTAGTTGTGTTTTGTAGACCTTCTAACAAGTTTGCAACTTGTCTGTAAGCCATTGAAGAACTAGCACCAAAACGTAAGCTTCCATCTAAATTGTAAGGATTCTCATAAGTCTTAGCTCTATAAGTCATTTGGAATGGATTTCTTGGAGAGTTTCCTTGAGCATCACCTTCCGCTAATTGAGACTTAGAATAACCAATAGTAGAGTTAAATTGTGCAGTGAATTTATCGGTAGAATGGTCTAAGTTAAAACGAATTGTATAACGCTTTAAAGAAGAACCTAAGTCAATACCTTCTTGATCAAAATAAGCACCAGATAAGAAGAACTTAGTTCTATCAGATCCGCCACTTAAAGTTAATTCATGCGATTTTGTGATACCTTCTCTATAAAAAATATCAGCATAATCTATATCAATATTTCTCAAACTATCTAATGAATATTGCTTAGTAGCGGCAGTCATACCTGCAGGAATTACTGGATTATTTGGAGACCAGTTCCATCCTGGTGTACCAACTATTTTCTCTCTTTCCTCATAAGCTAGCATCTCACGTGTACTCATCAAGTCCATTCTATCAAAACTTGGTCGTTGAGTAACACCATATTGTGTTTTGTAAGTCACTACATTTTTACCAGTCTTACCTCTTTTAGAAGTAATAACAATTACACCCGTACCTCCTCTAGCACCATAGATCGCAGCTGCTGTCGCATCCTTCAATACAGTGATAGATTCAAAATCGTCCGGGTTAAGTGTTTGCATATCAAATGCAGGAATTGGCACCCCGTCTAATACATACAAAGGCTGTGCACCAGCACCTTGAATAGATTTGATACCACGAATAGTAACCTGCGCACTAGAACCTGGCTGACCAGATCCAGAGTTAACCAACATACCAGGAACACGACCTTGGAAAGCTTGGTCGAATGAACCTACTGGTACATCGTTTACAGTTTTACCACTAATTGTAGTTACGGCACCCGCGAATTTTGATTTGTTTTCACGTGCGTACCCTGTAATTACAACCTCTTCCAACACCGCTTCTACAGAAACTAATTCAACATTAATTGTAGTAGCAGCACCAATAGTTCTAGAAAGCTTATCGTATCCTACAATACTGAAGCTTACAGACTTCTGATCTGTAACATTAATTTGGTAATTACCATTTGCATCAGATAAAGCATTCACTTTACCAGCATTCACTGTTACGCCTCCTAATCCTTGCTTCGTTTTTTGATCAACTATCTTTCCAGAGATCTTCTTAGACCCCTGAGCCAATACTTGAAGTGCAAAACAAAAAACAAGAGAAGACAATAAAACAACTTTTCTCATGTGATTGATTTTTATTTAGACTACGAATATATTCCAAAAATTAACAAATTGTTATAATATATGCTAAAAATGAGGTTGAAAATAGTTTATATTAATAATTTTTATAATGCGTATAAATAATACATATATCGTGAGTGATTTTGTTAAACAAAATGGTAGGATAAGGCTAAAAGATAGTTAACAATTTTTGATGGAATGGCACCATGGGTGTAGCCATTGCCCCATTCGTTGCTCAAAGAGCATTGAAAATAATGAAGCTGTAATTTTAAGATGCTACAATATATTGTATGGCTTGATTTGCATCTGCTATGGGTATGTCACTTTTTTTGAACCCTTTTTTGTCTCTAGTTACAATAAGATTGATTTTGGAGTTGGACTTAGCTGAGATAAAATGAACTCCATCTTCAAAATCATCAAATCCTATATATGCTGCCTTATTAATAATTAATTCATTGGTAGTTATCACAGTTGTGGTTTTCAATAGATCTTGAAAAATCATAAGACATTTATTATGCGCAATTTTATTGATTCTTAAAATATAATAGATAGTCGTAAAAGATTCCGCTGAAATATAAATTTTAATTTTATTGTCTTTGGCTAATCTGTATAACTCAATAGCTGCAATATCATATGGCGCTCTTGCATCGAAAATGTCTACTATAATATTGGTATCTAGGAAAATATGTTTCATTTTAATTTATTGTACTTTTTAACT
>CALPJR020000174.1 GCA_943323935.2 Bifidobacterium breve | reverse complement strand
TGAAACCCCATTTTTAATCAAGTCTACCCCAGAGGGTGCGCGTGATTTTGTGGTGCCTAGTAGAATGAACCCAGGTGAATTTTATGCCCTACCCCAGTCTCCTCAAACTTTTAAGCAATTGTTGATGGTGAGTGGATACGATAGATACTACCAAATTGTTAAGTGTTTTAGAGATGAGGATTTAAGAGCCGATCGTCAACCAGAATTTACACAGATTGACTGCGAGATGAGTTTTGTAGAACAAGAAGATATTTTAAATATGTTCGAAGGTTTAATTAAGAGCATATTTAAGGCTGTTAAGAATATCGATTATACCGAAGCAGTTCAGCGCATGACTTGGGAGGATGCCATGTGGCATTATGGAAATGACAAACCGGATATTCGTTTTGGTATGGCGGTTTGTAATTTAAAAAAGCCAGCGCATGTATTTTCTGATAAAGCAGATCAAGCAGCATTGATCAATGGCGTTGATTTTAAAGTATTTGATGAAGCAGAAACAGTGGTGGCCATTGCTGCAACAGGCTGTAGTGAGTTTACCCGTAAACAAACAGATGATTTAACCGAGTGGGTGAAGCGCCCTCAGATAGGCATGAAAGGCATGGTATTTATTAAATGTAATGCTGATGGAAGTTTTAAGAGTAGTGTAGATAAATTTTATTCAGAGGACAAATTAAAAGCAATCGCTGCAGCTGCTAACGCAAAAGCAGGCGATTTAATATTGATCCTAGCAGGTGCGGAGGAAAGAACACGAAAAGCCATTAGTGAATTAAGACTCGCATTAGGAAAGCAATTAGGCTTTAGAAAAGAGGATGAATTTAAATTATTATGGGTAATGGATTTCCCATTATTTGAATATGACGAAGAAGGTAACCGTTGGGTCGCTCGACACCATCCGTTTACTTCTCCTAAGCCTGATCATATTGATATCATGATCAACAATGCGCCAGAAATTAAAGACGCTGCTAAATATTTAGAACATCCCTATGCAGGTATTAAAGCCAACGCATATGATATGGTTTTAAATGGCAATGAAATAGGCGGAGGATCTATTCGTATTTTCCAAAGAGCATTACAAGAGAAAATGTTTGCTGCTTTAGGCATGTCGCCAGAGGAAGCACAACATAAATTTGGCTTCTTATTAGGTGCCTTTGAATACGGTGCACCTCCACACGGTGGTATTGCGTTTGGTTTTGATCGTCTTTGTGCTTTATTAGGTGGCAGTGAAAGTATTAGAGATTTTATTGCTTTCCCTAAAAACAATAGCGGACGTGATGTGATGCTAGATGCACCAAGCAGTATCGATGACAAACAATTTGAAGAATTGCATATCAAACTTAATTTAAAGTAGACCCATGCAACAACCTTCGAAATTATACCTTGTATTGTCCTATATATTGATTCCTATTGCATTATTTTTTGGTTTCATGGATAGTATTTTATTAATATCCGCGCTTGCCAATCCTAGTGCCATGATCCTTGTGTTTGCAATGGCTTGTATTGTGATTTATAGTTTCACTAGTTTTAAATTTTTGAAACTAGGTATTGAAAGGGAGCAAATTCAAACAACTAAATTAAAGGACTGGATCAAAGTCAATGCTTATGTAAGCTTGTTGATGTTTTGTTTGATCTTTTTGAATGCAGTGAGCATCTTGCTTTCAAGCGATGTTATTCTAATTAAATTTATTGATGAATTTTTAGCACAACAATCTGGCCTACCTCCTGAAATGAATAGCCAATTTGTATTAAAGACCTTGCGCGTTGCCGCTTATTTCCTATTTGTGATTGGCGCAGTTGGGATCTTACATATTCGTATGACTTTGAAATTGATCAAAGAAAATGATCACCTTTTTGAATAATCAAACAAAAGACTTCATAAAAAGTAAAGGCCCCAAATTGGGGCCTTTATTATTTAATTTGTAATTTTCTCTGGGACCGCGCGACCAACAATGCCTGAAGCAGCGCCTCTATCTCCACCCTCGTGGTATTCTGCATCTTCATTCACATCCCATAGATCAAATAATTCTTTACCAGCAATAATATTTTTAGCAGCTAACATCGCGGTCATCATACTATGGTCTTGGTTATTGTATTTATGCATACCATTACGACCCACTAAATACAATCCTTTGTATTCCTTTAATGCTGCACGAATGATGTTTAAATGGTCCTTGTATTCATGGTCGTATACAGGATAAGCTTTAGGTTGTCTTACCACATATCCATCTACCACTGCTGAAGGCTTTGTTAATCCTATTTGATCGATCTCTTTGGTGCCTAGTGCAATTAATTCCTCATTGCTGCTGGTCCATAAACCATCGCCTTCGAAACAGAAATACTCTAAACCATAACATGCCATTTCGGGATCAGGTACCATGAATGGACTCCAAGACTTAAAGTTTTGAATACGGCCTACTTTCACATTTGGCTCATGAATATAAATCCAGTTATCGCTAAAGGCGTCTTGGTCTTTACAAATTAAAACCACGGTTAAGAAGTCTCTATATTTTAATTGGCTAGCTGCATGTAATACAGGTGCACTAAAAGCAGGTGCCACTGCAGGAATCAATTCACGCATTGGCGCAGAAGACAAGACATAATCAAAGCCTTCTAATACAGCACCATTGCTTGTATGCACATTCCATGTATCCCCAGTTTTTTCGATTTTATTAACCCCTGTGTTCATTTCAATTTTTACACCCAATGCTTTACTCTTCACCACACATTCCTCCCACATCATACCTGGTCCACGTTTTGGATAACGGAAAGAATCAATTAAGGTTTTAATCACATCCCCCTTGCTCTTTTTACCAGATGGTTTAAATAAAGCATTCCATACTGCACTGCTCAAAGACAATCCTTTAATACGCTGTGCTGCCCAGTCTGCAGAAATTTCTTTACAAGGTATCCCCCATACTTTTTCGGTATAGGTTTTAAAGAAGATATTGAATAAACGTTTTCCAAATTGATTGGTTACCCAGTCTTCAAAGTTTTGAGGATCCTTAATTGGAAATAATTTTGCTTTCAAATAACTCATTACACATAAAAAACTTTCGAAGATGCCTAATTTTAATAAGGCTTCAAAAGCTGCTAGTGGATAAGAGAAAAACTTTTTATTGTAAAATATTCTTGAGCTTCTTGGACGCTCTAATAATTCATCCGATAAAATCTCTGTCCAAAAATCTTCTACTTCTTTTGACTTTGAAAAAAATCGGTGGCCACCAATATCAAAATGATACCCTTTATACGATTCAGTTCTAGAGATACCTCCTACATAGGTTGGATCTTTCTCAAATACAGTGACATCTTGTGCCGATTTGCCTAATAAATAAGCAGCAGTTAAACCTGCTGGACCGGCACCTATAATGGCTACTTTTTTGCTCATGGAGGGTTCTAATTTGAGCAAAATTGCAAAAATATATTGGGATTGTGGCGAATATGCACAAAGAGTTTGATCAAAACCTTAAATTTGTTGCTATGTCAATGAATACAACCATAGAATGGAGCACCAAGCATTTCTCAGAACTCAATGTGGATGAACTTTA
>CALPJR020000173.1 GCA_943323935.2 Bifidobacterium breve | reverse complement strand
TTTACTTGCAAGTGGTATTCAAATACAAAAAGTATTTACGCCAGAACATGGCCTTAGAGGCACGGCAGATGCTGGTGAAAAAACCAAGGACGGAATTGATGAGGCAACAGGTGTAAAAATAGTTTCGCTTTATGGTAAAAAATATGGACCTAGTGAAGCTGACCTGATGGATGTAGATGTATTGGTATTTGATATACAAGATGTGGGTACAAGGTTCTATACTTATATCTCTTCCTTACAATACTATATGGAAGCGGCATGGGCCAATAATAAGCCCTTGGTTATTTTAGATCGTCCTAACCCAAATGGCCATTATGTAGATGGACCTGTTTTAGAAAAACCCTATAGTAGTTTTGTTGGTAAGAAGCAGATCCCCACTGTATATGGTATGACAATTGGCGAATATGCTAAGATGCTTGTTGGTGAAAAATGGTTGACTGCGCCAGCAGATAGCAATATCAATAAAACGGCGAGTCCACTTCAATTCACAGTAATTGGTTGTAAGAATTATGACCATACTTCCATGTATACTTTTAATATTGCGCCCTCTCCAAATTTACCAGATATGAATGCCATCTATTGGTATCCAACCACCTGTTTGATAGAAGGGTCGGTGATGAGTGAAGGACGCGGCACTGCGCATGCATTTGCGCATATAGGTCATCCAAGTATCAAAGGCAAAACTTTTAGTTTTATTCCTGGACCAAGAACTGGCGCGATGAGTTCTAAATTGTATGGACAAACCTGTTATGGATGGGATTTAAGCAATCAGCAAGCACCTAATAAGATTGATCTGGATTTAATTATAGAGATGTACCAAGCTTTCCCTGTAAAAGACAGTTTTTTTATTGAGCCTAAATCAAAATTAGCCACCGACTACTTCTTTAATAAATTAGCTGGTAACGCAGTATTGATGGAGCAATTAAAATCAGGTCAATCTGCAGCAAACATTAGAGCTAGCTGGCAACCAGGTTTAACTGCATTCAAGCAAATGCGTAAAAAATATTTATTATATACCGATTTTGAATAGGCAGTAAAAGATCAAACGAATGAATGAATTAAATTCATTTTACTACCTATCAAAAAAGGTCCCGAAATTTCGGGACCTTTTTTGATAGGCAAAACAACCTTTATAATAAAACTATTCAATTATCCACCAATGATTGGAATGGCTAATTGATGCACTGCATCGTTTAGTTTTTTAACGCCTGTTTTCTTCAATGTGTCCAACTTATTGAATTCAGCATCTACTTGTCCTTTTAACAATTCATACACGCCTTGCACTTGTTGTGTTGGTGCAGTGTAGCCAGATGCTGCTGATTCAAATACACCAGCAATTTTATCGTCTAAGCGAATTGGGAAATTCAATACATCCTGTCCGCTCTTCGCTTTTGTTTGGTGCAATGCTTCTTCGATTGAAGTTAAGCTAGCCAATACTTCCTTTGCTTGTTTTTGGAAGGCAGAATCTTTTGTTTTCTTTTGTAACATGCCAATCTGTGCGCGTAATTCTTTGATGCTCTTTAGGTTTTTCATGATCTCGCTAAATGTACCAGCAACCTTTAATAAGAATTGCTCCTGCGCTTTTAAGTCCGCATCAGACACTTTATAATTTGGATCAGCAACAATCGTGAATGGTTGTTCCGTCACTGTATTATCTATAGTCACTTTCGCCGTGTATTTACCAGGTGCTGCCAATACCGGGCTTGTTGAACCATTCCAAAGAATCAAACCAGGTTCTGGTTTTTCTGCTTCTTTATGGTACATATTCCAAACATAAGATTGTAATCCTGATTCGCTGCTTGGACCACCTGGTTCAGAATGATTAATTGTTTTAATCACTTTCTTTTGGTCATCTAAAATACTAATCATGACTCTAGTAGAATCAGATTCAGATCCATATGCTTTCCAGTATTTGATCACCACACCCTTTGCAGGATTCGTTCCAACATTCGCAGGCATACTTGCTGAAACACCACGTCCTCTTCTGCCACCCATTTGTGGAGGCACACGATAAGTATTGGCAATTGGGAATACTTGATTTACAGTTGGCGCAGGTTGGAAGTTTTCGATAAATGATAAGTCATCTAAAACATAAATACTTCTTCCTTGAGTTCCTACAATCAAGTTTTGATCCTTAATCAATAAATCTGTAATTGGTGTTACAGGTAAGTCTAATTGGAAGCGCTCCCAAGAAGCACCATCATTAATAGATACATACAATCCATATTCAGTACCTGCAAATAAGACACCTGCTTTTCTTGGACTTGCTACAATCGCTCTTGTGAAGTGCATTGGGTCAATTCCATTGGTGATTTTTGTCCATGTAGCACCATAGTCTGTGGTTTTGTAGATATAAGGAGCAAAATCATCTAATTTATACCTTGTTCCTGCAAAATAAGCAGTTCCTTTTCTAATTGGATCTACTTCTACTCTATTCCACATGATCCATTTAGGTGCATCTTTTGGTGTCACATTCGTCCATGTTTTACCACCATCTTTACTCACGTTAATCAAACCATCATCACTACCTGTCCATAATAAATCTTTTTCAACTGGTGATTCTGCAGCAGTGAAAATCGTACAATAATATTCTACACTCGTGTTGTCTTGTGTAATTGGTCCACCAGAACTTTTTTGTTTTGTTTTATCATCTGTTGTTAAATCTGGAGATAGCATATTCCAACTAGCACCTTCATTTTCTGAAGAAAATAAATGGTTACCTGCAGTATATAATTTCTTTGGATTATGTGGCGAGAAGAAGATTGGATGGTTCCATTGGAAACGATACTTCATGACTTCTGCACCTGCACCCATTGGATTATCTGGCCATACATTGATCACTCTATTCTCTCCTGTTTTATGGTCATAGCGTGTAATTAATCCGCCATAAGAGCCACCATACACAATATCACTATTCAATGGATCAGCCACGATATAACCACTTTCACCACCTGCAGTGACATCAAAATCATTTTCACCAATGAATGCACCATACGTACTTGACTTAATTCTGAATGCAGAATTGTCTTGTTGTGCGGCTAAGATTCGGTAAGGGAAACTATTGTCCGTACTCAAACGATACACTTGCACTGTTGGTTGATTCATCATCGTACTCCAGTTTCTACCCGCATCCATACTCACTTGCGCACCGCCATCATCAGAAACAATCATTCTTTTTCCATTCTTAGGATCTATCCATAAATCATGGTGATCGCCATGCGGTGTTCTTAAAGAAGTAAAGTTTTTACCCCCATCAGAAGAGACCATAAAGTTTACATTAGGGCAGTACACTTTATTTTCATCTGCAGGGTCAACAAATACTTTGGTATAATACCAAGCACGTTGACGAATATTATTATCACTACTTGCTAATTCCCAACTTTTTCCGGCATCATTGGATACATACAATCCACCATTTGCATTTTCAATCAATGCATATAATTTATCGGTATTAGATTTTGCAACTGCAACAGCTACAATACCCCAAACACCCTTAGGCAATCCTTTATTATTTTTAATCGACTCCCAGGTATTTCCACCGTCT
>CALPJR020000172.1 GCA_943323935.2 Bifidobacterium breve | reverse complement strand
CAGAGATCAATAGTGCAGCAATTGATTCTTTTGAAAATGTAATAAAGAAGGATATGTCTAATCAACAGATTGCTGGTGGGACATATATTTTGTATAAAAAAGGAGAAATTATTGCTCATAATGTAATTGGAGAATCCGATATCAATACACATGCTCCTTTAAAGCGTAATAGTTTCTTTAGAATTCAATCAATGACAAAGCCAATAGCTTCTCTTGCTCTGTTACTGTTACAAGAGGATGGATTAATTAATATGAATGACCGTCTAGATCAATACTTACCTGAATTTACAAATCCAGTTATATTAGACAGAATTGATACCTTAAATGGCGTAATAGTATTAAGAACGCATCCTGCAAAAAATCCTATTTTATTAAGAAATATACTTACGCATACAGCAGGTTTTGCCAGTGCTTATTCTCAAAAACTAAAAGAACTATATGCAGTAACATTTAAGGATGCTCCCAAATATGATTTAGCACATTTTTCTAATGAACTTTCAAAACTTCCATTAGATTTTGAGCCAAATGAAAAATGGCTGTATGGCCCATCAATAAATATTGCTGCTCGTGTGATTGAAAGAGTTTCTGGAATGTCATTTAATGAGTTTTTGAAAAAGCGTATTCTTGAACCAATGCAAATGAATGATACTAAATTTTACTTAGATTCAACAGATGCATCAAGATTGACAACATTATATACATTAGATGCAAATGGGAAAATGGTTATGACTGACCCGGGAAATGTATCAAGTAGAAAAATCTCTGGGCCTAAAGTATATTATAGCGCTTCTGGAGGTTTAATTTCAACATTAGATGACTATTTGAAATTTTGTGTGATGATCTTGAAAAATGGAATGCATGAGGATAAAATGATTGCAAAGCCAGAAACGATTGCTTTAATGAAAACGGATCAAATTCCATCCTATATCAATTCAACTGCCAATTTGCCAACTGGGAAACCAGATAAAGGATTTACTTTCGGATATCAAATATTGAGAAGAGAAAACAAAACCTCAGAACTTCATGAAAATACAATTTCTTGGGCCGGTTCAGATTGTACAATATTTTTTATTGACCCTAAAAGAGAAGTAATAGGAATTTATTTAACTCAAAATGACAAGTACAATCAAATACCATCTTGGCAAAGTTTTTACAACTGGATGATGAAAGCATCTGAATAGTTAAGTTTTCACAAAACCGAAATAAACCGATTTTAGTCAAATTCAGGGGGAATTTTCCTTACTTAGTATTTTTTTTATAATGAAAAGTAATTAAATGCATTGTTGTACCTTTAATCAACCCCTAAGAATTTAATTAAAAATTTTATGAGAAATCAAAGATACATTTTATCCAGTGTACTTATTTTATTAATAGGAGTTATCTACTTTACTCTAGAAGCGCAACAAAAAAATGTAGCATATCGAAATAAATTTACTGGTGAATGGAAATCTAAAGAACCAATAAGTATAGGCGGAAATATTCTTTGCTCATATGTGGAAGGTGACCGTATGAATTCAAAAACAATGAAAATAGTGCAGGAGCCTAATTTTCTAATTATAGAAAATCCAAACTCGCATCCAGAGGCAAAGTATCCTTCAAGCAAGGAGAAGCTGATCATCGATGGTAAAGAAAGCCAAATAAATCATGGCCAAGGAAACGAAAAAAAGTTTAGTGTAAAGTTATCAGCTGATGGACAAACTATGACAATTAAATCAATTGCATATTTTATGACTGCTACTCCTTACCATGTAAATGTTATGAAAAAAGCATTTACTGATGTAACAGAGGTTTGGAAATTAAGTACTGATGGGAAGCATATCACTGTTCAATCCATTGCAAAATCTAATGTATGGGATGGCGAGCGTTCCTGGAAAACCGTATTTAATAAAACAAATTAGTTTGTTTTAGTTTAGAATATCCGAAATAAACCAACCTATATATTTTGGTGGTTCTATTGCATTTAATCTAAGATATACGATAATTATTCAATTAAAATCTCCTTCAACTTTTTTCTTTGAATTTTTTTGATAGCTGACTCAATAGATTT
This sequence comes from Bifidobacterium breve, assembly GCA_943323935.2. Next base: position 1,511 of record CALPJR020000172.1, on the reverse strand, counting down.
TTCAGGTTCTATGATATTATATTGACCCCAAAAATCTACGTCTACAGCGTTGGGGATCTTATCAGACATAATTACGTAGGGGCTTAACTTTTGAGTGTTTATTTGCGCCTGATTGTCTTGATTTTCCCAATTAGTATTAACCAATTCAAAAGTAGTATTATAGCTAGTATTAAATATCCATTTATCCCAATTTAATTTAAATGTAATATCTCCACGAGAATAAGAAAAAACCCATTTATTATTTTGTTGCCTGTAATCTACCTGATAGCTAACTTCTGTTGGATAAAGAACTAGTCCTTTTGGTTTTTTACGTGTGAAAATTTGTCCAGCTTTGGTTCTATTTTCAACATTAAGTTGAAAGGTTGCACTTATGATAGCAAGACTTTTTGCATCGATAAATAATTTTCCACTATAGAGGGGATCAGGGTCTTCAAGGGATGATTTTTGTTTAAAAGAGATAATCAAGACCTGCTTATCATTAATTTGGGTAATATCCTCAAAGCGAAAATTATAAAAATCAAATACATCTTCTGAGAATATATTAGTTGGGTCTTTTATTAAATCAATAAATAAGGCTGTAAAAAGACCCCCTTCTAATTTAAAGTTTATAGTATCTAATTTAGAATAATCGACATTTTTTCTACCTTTTAAAATATCGACTTGGTCTTGTATACCTGATGAAAATGACATTTTTTCGATATCGACAATAGATTCTAAAACTGAGACATATGTTCGTCTTTTCTTAATTGATTCTCTGTAAAAACCAACCATTTTTATAGCGCTATCTCCATAATTTTTTGAACGATTATTGAGTACATTTGAAAATAATTTATTAGCATCCATCGCATTTACAACTACTTCTTTTAGTAGAATATTGATTGGTTCTAAATACAATATATTTTTTTCTTGTTTTAAGTCTTTGATTGAAATAACTTTTTCTTTATACCCTAAAAATGAAATAATAAGACTTGCGTCTTGTCTATCTATAGGAATTTTGATTGAAAAATCTCCTTCACTATTACTGATAGTAGAAATGTTTGATCCAGTAACTGTAATGCTTGCAAAAGTTAATTCATTCTTTGATTTACTATCCAAAATGGTTCCTTTGAAATATTTAAATGCACTAGAATTATTTTTGTTTATAGGATTTATTTGTGCTTCAGATTGTATTACAATAAGAAAAAAGAAAAACAATCCCATTATGCATCTAAAATAAAATAGATAAGATTTCATTTTGTTCATACATATAAAGATTTAATCAAATTAAAATTAATACTCAATTAAAGTTAATCAATTTACAAGTATATAAATAGGCCTTCATGAAGGAATAACCTCACACAACAAAGGACCCAAGATTTAACGAGATGGCATTGATTTGTAGAGAGTTATGTTTTAACAAAACCGAAAACAACCGATTTGAACCGAATTCAGGGGGTGTTTTCGGCACACAGGGGTTTTCTCAATTTTAGAACTGTTTAATGTTGAGGCATGGAATTAACATTTAGAATTAT